>CAMWLB010000021.1 GCA_947174985.1 uncultured Lachnospiraceae bacterium
AATCATTGGAACCCCTTATAGGCGGTTGTTCCTTTAAAGCAAATATAATACAGTTTGTGGGCAAATACAAGGAATTTCAAAAGCATTATTTTTTAACAAACCTGTCTACAAACCGCCAAAATAGTTCTTTGTCGGAACTGCTTAAATGCCAGTAATCTAATATAGTTTGCCGTGCTTTAGGGTCTTTGACGCCGATTTCTTCCATGACTGTTTGAAAATCATCATCAGAATCTGAGTTGCAGTACATTTCACCGTGACCGGTTCGGAGCCATTCCTCATTTACATTAAATTCCCTGCAAATTGATGTGATAATCGAATCCATAGGTATTTTATTGGTAGTTTCATAAGTAGTTACAGTATTTCGTTTGATGCCTAAGCGCTGAGCAAATGCTTCCTGTGTTAAATCTGCGTTTTTTCTGATTTGTCGTATTCTAGTTTTCACAATGACACCTCCAACTTGCATATTTATATTATATTCACACAATGTCGATACGTCAACAAAATTATATTGACATATGTCTATATATGACATATACTTGTCTAGTAATCAACATTAAGGGAGGTGAAGAAATGAAAAAAGTCACGCAAGAAGATAAGGAGGATTTCAAGAAGATACATAATATATTCAACTCGATAGACGAGGAAACAAAAATTTATTTAGCGGGATATGTACATGGATTGCGGGACAGTAAAAATCTTACGCCGTACAGAAAGCCCGAAAAATAGAGGCTTGTGCTAAGCAGCCAAAGCAAACACAAGCCTTTCACCGGAAGAAGCAAAGGAAGGAGACCAAAAGATGCATAAAGCTCGCTGTATAAGCACTATTTTAAATGAAGTTCCCAAAGTAGGAACATCATTCAGGGGAGAAATAATTGTTAAAGTTAAAAAAATATCCTCCGGTAGTGATTTTATGGCAGAATGTTACAAGATTGTGACAAAAGGAAAATATGGAAGAAGGAGGAAATTTTTTGTACATATTACTGCCGCGGCAACATCATTTCACTATGGGCACTTACATTAGCAAAGACATCAGGTTATTAAACAAAGAGACAAACCTATGGAAGTTTTGTGAAGAAAATAAAAGGCTTGTGCTAAGCAGCCAAAGCAAACACAAGCCTTTCACCAGATGAAGCATATGATAGGGGGTCATACACCTCTTGGATTGCTACGATAGTGGAATTCAAATGCTTTGTCAAGCACTTTTTGAACCTTGTCAAATAAATATGCGGGATATGTTTTTCTGAATTATCGCAAGTTGTCAGAACTAAGAAAATGTGTTAGAATCGGCTCATGGAACAATCGTGTTGCAGGGTGTGTTGACCTCATTCTAAAGGAATGGGGGTGATGCCTATGAAAAATCAGAATAATGAAAATTTTGATTTTAAGGATTTAATGACCTTTGGTCTTTTCCTTTTGGCGTTACTTACATTCGTTTTTACGTTTTGTAAGTAACCGCTACATAGCAAAACCACCCTGATACTTTGGAGAGTAAGGGTGGTTTTGTAAATTAACCTTATTGGTCAACCCCTTGTGGGCGGTTGTTCCTTTAAAGCAAATATAGCACAGTTTGCGGGCAAATACAAGGGTTTTACTGTAATATGGCGGCAAAAATCTGTCTCCGGCTTGGTGTGTTTCGTAAGTAAGCTTACATAACAAAACCACCCTTGTACTTTGACCAGTTCAGGGCGGCTTTGCTACCTCAACATTTGGGTCACCCCCTTGTGGGTGATTGTTCCCCATTCCGGTTACATTGTAGCATAGGTGCTGTGGTTATGCAAGTGAGTTGGAAATAGAGATTTTCTGATTGCAAGAGCGGTAAGAAACTGATATATTCATGACGTGGGAACGGTTGCCCCTTGAGAAAGGGGGAGATGCCTATGCAGTATGTTACATATGATAGCCTGATACAGTTTGGGCTGTTTATATTGGCATTGATAGGTCTTGTTTACAAGATAAGTCATAAAGACAAAAAATAACCGCCCCTGACTGGTAATCACGGCGGTTATTTTTACCAACTATCAGCAAGGGGTACAACCTAGTACCACTTCCAATAAAGCAAATATAACACAGTTTGCGGGCAAATACAAGGGATTTACTGAAAAAGTGCCAGTATAATCATGATTAAGAAGGACATATCGGAAGGTATGTCTTTTTTGTTGGCTTGAAATAGAAAGTAAGCAGAGGAGGTTTTGAATGATGAGTAAGAGCTGTAATACGTGTGCATGTTTATCCTGTATGAATTTGGGCTGTAGGAAGTCTTCTTGCAGCATGGTTCCTGATAGCGATTGTCATACTGTCGGCTGTCCGGACTTTGAAGCAGATGTAGAGGATTGGGAGGAAGATTTATATGAGTAAGTTCGGTGGTATGGTATGCCCCGCGTGTGGTGCGGAGCTGGAACTGCGGATTTGGTATGACGGCGGCGATTGGGAGTCAACTGCCGGAGAAGGGAGCGGGTTTGATTATAGCGTAAATCTGGAATGTACCTGTTGTCCAAGAACCTATCCCATTGGCAGGGTAAAACGTGAAAAAGATTTTTGTGAAAATGCAGACAGTACCGGAGTATATAGAAGATTGTCTAAAATGCAGTAGGAGGAAGAGTTATATGGGTAATGTAAGAATGGGACATGAAGGCTATCGCGCAAGATATGAGAAACAAAAAGAAAAAAGTGGATATTATGATGTAAATATGGAATACCAACAAGAAGCTGATGTTCAATCTGGTGCATGGGTATTGATTACAAGACAAATTCCGGTTGCGGAAGAGTGCAAGCCTCATCTGTTCGGAATATATTGGGGAATTCCAAAACAGGACAGCTACGATAGGCAGGTTTGTGTAATACATACAACCGAGGATGTAACACTGCTCAATCACGAGTTTTCAGTTGTGGATGATGAGAGTTTAAAAATATACCGTGAGGAGGGGTGGGAGCTCCACGAAACAGGGGCGAAAGTACAAAGTGGAATGAACATGGAGCTGATTGAAAAGGGCAGGGCATTGAGCGAGGAGGAGCGAGAGGTTATATGGGCGTTCCAGCTTGATGGTTTATCTGAAGAACAGGCGTGTGAGGAATACTTTTTAACAAAGCATACAGATTACAACAATTTTTCAATTTGTTACATACCACGGGAAGAAGTTTTTAAACAATGCGTTGCAGTGTTCGGAATGAGATATCAAGGTGTGGAATGGGGAAGAAAAACAGAATGAAAAAAATAATATGTAAAGATGGTGTTTATCGCTGTCCTGTATGTAAGAGTAAAAAAGTGGTAGAAGTTTGCAAATGTGTAGTAGTTAAATACTTTAATCTTAATACTAAAAAAGCGGTAAACCCTGTTACGGGCAACGTACATATGAGTAACCGTGATAAAGCTTTTTTCTATGATAAGGCGAAAAGGTTATTTGTTCATTATTTTGAATGTTACAACTGTCATTGGATTGATGCGGAAGATTAACGGAAAGGAGAAGAAAAATGGACTGCTTAAAATTATTAAATGATTTGCTGATTATGGCAAAGACAGGAGAAATCAAATTGGAAGAGGATGCGAGAGACGTGGAAGCAATGCTGCGCATGATCCGGAACACAGTGAAGGATGCTCTTTATGAAAGGATAGTACTGGATGTCACAGACATGGAGACAGAATACTATGCGCCGGAATATGCATCGTGGAAAGAATACTTATCCGATTGTGATGGTAATGGGGATTATGAGGATGTGCTTTTTGAATCGTTTGAGGAGAAAGAGCTGGAGGCGTTGTGGCAGAATAGCCATATTGCAGAGGATATGCCGGAAAACAAAATCAAGGAGGAAATGATGCAGCAGATAGGGCAGCTCAAAATGATATCCCTTGTGAGTAAGACCGCAAGCCCTGTTAAATCACCAAAGGCGCGCAGCTTAGAGGAAAGCTTGAAAGCACGGATAAGAGGGCTTTATAACATGCTCTACGAATAAATGGAGGTAACTATGGAGGACAGATACGGCGGCGTGAGCAAAAGTTACATATGTCCGGTATGCCGGAACCGGTTCCAGATACCCTTTCAGACAAAAGGCGGAGGAAGGATACAGTGGGTATTCAAGCGCAAGAAAAAGGGAAAAACCATTTATTATTGCACATACCATTGCTTTAAAGATTCAGAAGTACTTTTGGAGGGAGGTGCAGGCGATGATGGCAGCAACACACAGGCTGGGCGGCATAGCAGCCGGAACAGCGTTAGCGGTAGTGTTGAAAGCGGATGCAGGTGAAACCGGCATGTTGCTTGCCGGAGCGGTTTTGGGCAGCCTGCTTCCGGATATTGATAACCGAAACAGCACCATTAGTTATAAAATCCCACTGGTTAGTCTTTTGGTGACAGCCGGACAAGCTGTCATCAGGGGAATCAGTTGTCTGTTTCCGCGAAAGCAGAAAAATTACATAAGAAGCTTGATTGGGCACAGGGGGATTACTCATTCCCTGCTTGCGGCGGTATTGCTGCCCCTGCCCGTATCTGTAGCATGTATGGCGGCAGGTTTTTCGCGGATAGGTTTGTATGTGGCAGTGGGGCTTTTAGGCGGTATGCTGAGCCATCTGTTTTTTGACATGCTGGCAGGCGGCGCGCCGTTGTTTATGCCCTTTACGACAAAAAGGGTTGTGCTGGCGAAAATTAAGACTGGCGGATTGGTAGAATGGTTGTTTAGGCTGCTTTTAGTGGCAATATTTGTTTATTTTGGAATGGAGGTAATACCATGGGAAAGATTATTGCATGTGTAAATCAAAAAGGTGGCGTCGGAAAGACGACGGTAACGATTAACTTAGGCATTGGGCTAGCAAGGGCAGGAAAAAGAGTGCTGCTTATAGATTTTGACCCACAGGGGAGCCTGACGGATTGTCTGGGCTTTCCGGAGCCGGACACAATGGAAGTTACTATAGCGCAGATACTGTTGAACCGGATAAATGATGTGGAAATGGATAAGGAGTATGGCATTTTGAAGCATCCGGAGGGTGTGGACGTGCTGCCGGCAAACATCGAACTTTCGGGTTTGGAGGTTTCGCTAGTTAATGTAATGTGCCGTGAACTCGTCCTTAAGGGATATCTGGAGCAGGTAAAAGCAGATTATGATTATATTATAATTGACTGTATGCCGTCATTGGGATTATTGACCGTAAATGTGCTTGCGGCGGCTGACAGTGTAATGATACCTATTAAAGCAGAGAAACCTTCTATACGGGGCTTACAGCAGCTTCTACGCACTATTGGAAAGGTGCGTAAAAGCATGAATCCTGATTTAGGGATAGAGGGCATAGTGCCTAACATGGTGAGCAGGACAAATTATGCAAGGGATGTTGTTGTACGGCTTACAGAAGCTTATGGCGGTCCTTTAAAGATATTTGAAAGTATACCGCAGTCGGTGCGCATGGCGGAAACGGCTGCAGCGGGCAAAAGCATATTTTTGCATGAGGCAAAAGGAAGACCGGCGCAGGTATATGAAATCCTGATTGGGGAGGTGCTGGCTGATGAAGGGTAACATTGCGGAAAAAATCAAGATGACTTCCCTTGATGACCTATTGGGGGTGACATCTGCAGTCAGCAGTACGGCGCCCATCAGCAGCGCGAGTGAAAATAAAGTAGTCAGTCTGCCTTTGGAATTATTGCATGAATTTGACGGTCATCCGTTCCGTGTGCTGGAAGATGAAAAGATGGCAGAAACCGTAGACAGCATACGGGAGCATGGTATTTTAATGCCGGGGATTGCAAGACCGGACGGCGCAGGCGGCTATGAAATTATTGCAGGGCATCGCAGGCACCATGCTGCGAGGCTTGCCGGGCTTACGGAGATGCCGGTTATCGTAAAAGATTTGTCTGACGAGGAAGCCACGGTTATCATGGTGGATTCTAACATCCAGCGTGAGGACCTTCTGCCCTCCGAGCGGGCAAAAGCTTACCGGATGAAATATGACGCATTAAAGCAAATGGGTGCAGGTACCGGCGCCCGCAATGATGAAATTCTGGCGAAGCAATCCGGAGAGAGCAGAAATACAATACAGCGATACATACGCCTTACCTATCTGACGCCGGAGCTGCTGCAGATGGTAGATGCCGGCAGGCTGCCAAAGAACACCGCTTCGGAATTGTCGTATTTAAAAACAAAGGAGCAGGAGCAGCTTTTTGCGGTTATGGAAGCCTTAAGCTGCATCCCGTCCGGGGAACAGGCGCAGCGGCTTAAGGAATACAGCAAAAATAAGACGTTATCGCCGGAGGTTATGCAGCTTTTGTTAGAACGTAAGGCAAATGAAGCGAAAGTATCCCTGAAGGAAAAGGATATCCGGAAGTATTTCCCGGAAAGCTACACAGGGGAGCAGATTGAGAAAATTATATACAAGCTGTTGCAAGAATGGCAGGAAAAGGAAGGGAATACATTGTAAAAACAGTATTTATTTTGCGGGACGTCCCGCAAAGAAGGGTGGTTTTATGTGCCAGAGCATATTCAGGAACGAAGAAGAAACCAAGCGCAGGGAAGCTTTTACACGGCTTTTTGTTAGTCTTGCAGAAAGAGAACTGCAGCCTGCAGGCATGAAGAAAGAGGAGGCGTGGCCGGCAGGAGCTGCAGTGCGGCGGGAGGATAAGGTTGCGGCGTCATAATGGAGAAGTCCTGGCAGCCGTATACTGCAGGCTGTCACAGGAGGACAGGAACAAGGAGCATGAAATCGATGAGAGCCGGAGCATACAGAATCAAAAAAGTATGCTGGTATCTTATGCAGAATCAAACAACTGGAAAATATACAAGGTGTATACGGATGATGATTACACCGGCGCAGACCGTTCCCGTCCTGCTTTTAATGAACTTTTGCGGGATGCAGAGGCGGGAAAGTTTGACATTGTGCTCTGCAAATCGCAGTCCCGATTTACCAGAGAACTGGAACTGGTGGAAAAATACCTACACGAACTGTTTCCAGCGTGGGGTATCCGCTTCATCGGATTGGTGGACAATGCGGATACGGAAAATAAGGGTAACAAAAAGGCAAGGCAGATTAACGGTCTTGTCAATGAGTGGTATCTGGAGGATTTATCCGAGAATATCAAGGAGGTTTTGACAGACCGGCGTAAAAAAGGGTATCATATAGGCGCCTTTGCTGCTTATGGCTACAGAAAAGACCCTGAGCATAAAGGGCATCTGCTTCCTGATGAGGAGGCAGCGGAGGTGGTACGCCGCATCTTTTCGCTGTATGCTTCCGGAATGGGAAAAACCGGCATAGCAAGGCTGTTAAACGCAGAAGGTATACCTAATCCGACCGCTTATAAAATTGAAAAGGGGATACGGCAGCAGCTACCGGAAGGGCAGCGGGGAAAATTGTGGCAGTACTATGTTATTAGTGATATATTAAAAAATGAGGTATACATTGGCAACATGGTACAGGGCAGATATGGTAGTATATCCTACAAAACCCACCAAAACAAGCCGCGCCCGAAGGAGGAGTGGATTCGGGTGGAGCATACCCACGCGCCCATCATCGAGCGGGAACTGTGGGAGCAGGTGCAGGATATGCTGCAGGAGCGTACAAAGGCAGGCTGGAATGGGCAGGCTGGCATATTCGCAAGGAAGATAAAATGCATGTACTGTGGGTATTCAATGGTTTCCTGTAAAACAAATGGACGGCGGTACTTTAAATGCAGCAGCCGCCATGTCTGCAAGGATTATTGTAAGGGCGGCTTTATCGGTCAGGAGGAGCTGGAGGCGACAGTGCTTGAAGAGCTACACAGGCTGATGCAGCAGTATCTTGATGTGGATGCTGCAGAACAGCTTCTTATGGTGCGCAATGAAAGGCAAAAGAAAAACGGAGAACTGAAGAAATCGCTACAGGCAATGGGGAGCAGGGCAGCAGACGCTGATAAGGCGCTTAAAACGCTTTATCAGGACAGGGTACAGGGAATTATTACCCCTGAGGAGTTTAAAAGGCTTTCTGAGGGCTTTCAGGCGGATTTCAGGCGGTATGAAAGGCACATGGAGGAGTTGCAGCAGGAAATAAAGAAATTAGAGCTTCAGGGGACGGAAGAACGTACCAAAAGGGATATCATAAAGCAGTTTTCGGAAATAACGGAGCTGAACTATGAGATTGTAAATACGCTGATAGATTACATAGAGGCAGGGAAGCGGGACGGGCATTACCGCAATGGTAAAGTTCCGGTTGTGATACATTGGCGCTTTTAAATAAGTAGAAACTGTTTGTGTTTATAAAGGTGTACCATCCGCAGCCATATCCTCAAAAAGGTCGGTGATAACGTCGCCCTTGCTCTGGAACTCGCAGGCATTAAAAGGCACGCCGCCTGCCGCCTGTGGCCAAATGCCGATGGTGTGGTCCGTATAGTAGGGAGCAAAGCCGCTTTTTTCAATTTCTTCCATGGAAAGATTGCGGGTAAGCTGGTGTACGATAGCTGCCACCATTTCCAAATGTGCCAGTTCCTCTGTGCCGATATCTGTCAGCAGTCCGGAGACTTCCCTGTAAGGCGTAGCGTAGCGCTGTGAAAGATAGCGCATACTTGCGCCCATTTCGCCGTCCGGTCCGCCGTACTGGGACATAATGACCTGTGCCAGTTTAGCGTTGGGCTCCTTGATGTTTACAGGGAATTGTAGTCTTTTTTCATAACTCCACATTATTTACATCCTCCTTCCCCGAAGCTGCTTTCCCAAGGCATAGGGGAAAGTACCCAGTTCCAATCTTTGGTGTCGGTGGACATGTCGGCGGTTAGTGGAAAGTAGCGCGCCGAAAAATCCCTTGCCATCTGATTTTTGATGCGGGCATAATGGTTAAAGTACTCCATAGCCTGCCTGTCGTGTGGATGTGTATCCAGATATTCGTTTAATTCTACAAGGGTGAAGTCGATGATGCTGATGTCTTTCAGCATACGGCTCTGTTCTGATGAAAAATTGTTCATGATATCACCCTCCTCCCCGTAAAGGGTTTATCCAGTTCAGGGAATATGGTTCCGATTTCGAAGGCTTCTTCCAGATTTTCATAAATCTGGGAGAGATGCTGCCACGGAACGTATGCCATTGCGATCGGATAATGTTCAAAACGCTCGTCAAAATTGTAATCCTGCATGATAAAACCTTTCATAATTCTGGTTTTCTTTTTATAGTATTATATGATTGGGGAAAAAGTGCGTGACTAAAAAAGAAGCATGCAATTTCCATCATCAATCAAGTTGACAAGCCGTGACCGTCGGCATATAATTTTTAAGACAGGCAAAAGAGAGAAAGACGGAAGCGGTGAAATAAATATGACACTGTATGAAGCACAAAAGAATCAGGAATACACGATAGCAGGACTGTTTGTAGAGGAAGTCGTAACGAGGCGCCTGCAGGCGCTGGGGTTAAACGACGGCACAAAGGTACGGGTTTTAAACAAGAAGAAAAGGGGCGCGCTGATTATACAGGTCAGGGGAACCAGGCTGGCGCTTGGGAAGCATCTCTCCTCCAACATCGAGATTCGAAAGGAGCAGGGATGAACGATAAGAAAAAAATCCGTGTTGCCTGTGTGGGCAATCCAAACTGCGGCAAGACAACACTTTTTAATGCATTAACCGGTTCAAGGCTGAAGGTTGCAAACTGGCCCGGTGTTACGGTGGAAAAAATAGAGGGACAGACCAGTTATGAGGGATATGAAATTGCCCTTTTAGACACACCTGGCATCTATTCCCTGACCTGTTATACGATAGAGGAAAAGGTGACGAGGCAGTGCGTCATGGACGACGATATCGATGTTATCATCAATATTGTGGATGCCTCGTCGTTGGAGCGGAATCTCTACCTGACGCTGCAGCTTTTAGAGCTTGGCAAGCCGGTGGTGCTGGCGTTAAATATGATGGATATCGTAAAGGAACGGGGCATGGAAATCGATTTGCACCGCCTGCCGGAAATGCTGGGCGACATTCCGGTCGTGCCGGTATCGGCGGCAAAGCGGACGGGGCTTGACATTCTGCTTCATGCCGTACTGCACCATTATGAGGAGGAAAAAGGAGCCGAATATACCTTACAGTATCCGGAAGAGATAGAAAATAAGATTGCAAAGCTGGAGGTTATGATGCAGGCGCATTATCCGACACATTCCTCCGTACGCTGGCATGCCATCAAGCTTTTGGAGGATGATGAGGAAGTAAAAAGCGAGCATCCGATTCAGGTTGGCAATATCGTGGACAAAAGCTATGAAAAGGAAATTATAAGCTGCAAATATGCTTATATAGAATCCGTGGTAAAGGAGGTTCTGTTCCATAAAAGCAGGAAAGCCGCCACGACGGATAAGGTGGACAGGCTGCTTACCCACGAATGGCTGGGGCTTCCCATATTTTTATGTATCATGGGGCTGGTGTTTTTCCTGACCTTTACCATAGGTGATGCGCTGAAGGGCGTTTTTGAGATGGCGCTGGAGCTGTTTTCGGAAAAAGCCGGAGCGTTTCTTCTGCGTATCGGCACGTCGGACTGGCTGATATCCTTGATTGTGGACGGTATTATAACAGGGGTGGGTGGTATCCTCACCTTTTTACCCAATATTTGTATTTTGTTTTTTGCGCTTGCCATTTTGGAGGACAGCGGCTATATGTCCCGTGTGGCATATGTGATGGATTCCATTATGGGGCGCGTTGGTCTGTCCGGCAAGGCGTTTCTGCCCATGCTACTGGGTTTTGGCTGTACAGTGCCTGCCATTATGGCGACGAGGGCACTGGAAACGGAGCAGGATAGAAAAAAGACTATGATTATCACACCGTTTATGTCCTGCTCGGCGAGACTGCCGATTTATGTAATTTTTTCCGAGATGTTTTTCCCGGACTGTGCGGGACTGGTGGCATTTTCCTTTTACGTCATCGGCATGGCAGTGGCGATTATTACCGCGCTTGTGCTGAACCGCATACAAAAAGGGCACGAAAACAATTCTCTTCTGATTGAGCTTCCGGAGTATAAGAGGCCAAATGGAAGAACGGTTGGTATCTATGTGTGGAACAAATTAAAGGATTATCTGACAAAAGCGGGAACCACCATATTCCTTGCATCCATTGCAATCTGGTTTCTGTTAAACTTTGGCGTGACCGGTATGGTGGAAGATACGGCGGACAGCTTTGGCGCTGTGATAGGCAGACTGTTAGTGCCTGTGCTTGCACCGGCAGGGCTTGGCATGTGGCAGATAGCAGTTGCGCTTATTTCGGGCATTTCCGCTAAGGAAGTGGTTGTGAGCAGCTTTTCGGTTCTGTTTGGCGTCAGCAATACAAACTCAGCCGCAGGCATGGCAGCTATCGTGGCAAATGTGCAGGCGGTAAATCCGGCGTTCGGACCGCTGAACGCGTACTGCCTGATGCTGTTCTGTCTTCTTTATATTCCCTGCGTTGCGGCGGTAGCGACCATCAAAAAGGAGAGTGGTTCGTGGAAATTTACCGCAAGGCTGATGGCTTTTCAGGTTTTGACTGCGTGGCTTTTTGCGACGCTGGTATTCCAGATAGGAAGTCTGTTTATTTCGTAAGTGTTTATATGTATCCGTGACAGGAGCAGGCGATACAGGAAAGGTAGGATATATGAGCAGTATGAGAGGAATTGACACACCTGTCAGACAGCGCAGAAGAAGGGTGTTCAAAGAGGTGGCAAATCTCGCATATACCTCCACCAATTTAAAAGACGACATGGAGGCGCTTCCCTATAAAATTGTGGACTATGACGAGTCGGTCTATGACAGTGTGTACCGCGACAGGGCGATTGTGCGCGAAAGGCTCAGACTTGCCATGGGCATGTCCTTAAGACCTGAGAACAGAGACAGACCCGGCCACCTGACAGAGGGGATAGAAGAGAGCAATATTGATGAAAAATATTACGAGCCGCCTCTGATGCAGGTGATTCCGTCAGCATGTAACGCCTGCCCCGAAAACCATTACGAGGTTACCAATACCTGCATGGGCTGTGTGGCGCATCCCTGCAGGGAGGTCTGTCCGGTGGGTGCCATGACCATGCAGGGCGGAAAGTCTTTTATTGATCAGGAAAAATGCATCAAATGCGGCAAGTGCAAGGCAATCTGCCCCTATGATGCCATTTCCCACAAAGAACGGCCCTGCGTTAAGGCGTGCGGCGTGAATGCCATCAAAAATGACAAGCGGGGAAGGGCGACCATAGATAACGAAGCCTGCGTCTCCTGTGGACAGTGTATGGTGAGCTGTCCCTTTGGTGCTATTGCGGATAAATCGCAGATTTTCCAGTTGATACGTGCCATGCAGTCCGGCAGGACGATTATCGCACAGGTGGCACCTGCCTTTGCAGGACAGTTTGGACCGAAGGTGACGCCGGATATGTTAAAGACAGCCTTAAAGGAATTGGGCTTTGCCGATGTATATGAAACCGCACTGGGCGCGGATTTAGGCTGCGCTGCGGAGGCGGAGCATTATGTCAAGGAAGTTGCGAGCGGTAAGCAGGCGTTTGCACTGACTTCCTGCTGTCCCTCATGGTCGGTGCTGGCGAAAAACATGTTTCCTGAAAATATTGATAAAATCAGCAATGAACTGACGCCGATGGTGGCGACGGCACGACTGATTAAGCAGGAACATCCAGATGCGAGCGTTGTGTTTATCGGTCCCTGTGCGTCCAAAAAACTGGAAGCGTCCCGCAGAACGGTGCGTTCTGACGTGGATTTTGTCATTACCTTTGAAGAGTTGACAGGTATGTTTGAGGCAAGGGGCATTCTCTTAGAGGAAATTAAGGCGATGGACGAGATGCGGGATGCAACGGCGGCAGGGCGCGGTTACGGCGTTGCAGGCGGCGTTGCGAGCGCAATTGAGGCGTGCATCAAGACGTACTACCCGGGAACGGCGGTGCATATCGAGCATGCGGAAAGTCTTACCGAGTGTAAGAAAATGCTGCTACTTGCAAAAGCAGGGAAGAAAAATGGATGCCTGATAGAGGGCATGGCGTGCCCGGGCGGCTGCATTGCGGGCGCAGGAACGAACATCGCTCTTGTGCAGGCGGCAAAAGAAGTGGAAAAATTCAAGTCAGAAGCGGCCAAAAAGGTGCCGGAACAATAAAGGATAAGAAAAGAAGACAAAGGGCAAAAAAGCGCCCGGACGGGAGGACAATATGACAAAAATCAGGACAAGGTATGCGCCGAGCCCTACAGGAAAGATGCATGTGGGCAATCTGCGTTCCGCATTATATGAATTTTTAATTGCAAAGCATGCGGGCGGCGATTTTATGCTCCGCATCGAGGACACGGATCAGGAGCGTTTTGTGGAAGGTGCGACGGAGATTATCTACCGGACGCTGGATAAAACCGGTTTGAAGCATGACGAGGGACCGGATAAGGACGGCGGCTATGGCCCCTATGTGCAGAGCGAGCGCATGAAGACCGGCATCTACATGAAATACGCCAAAGAGCTGATTGGCAAGGGAGAGGCATATTACTGCTTTTGTGACAAGGAAAGGCTTGCATCCTTAAAGACAGAGATTGTGGAGGGCAAGGAAATCATGATTTATGACAAGCACTGCCTGTCGCTCTCTAAAGAAGAGGTGGAGGAGAAACTGGCGGCAGGGCTGCCCTTTGTTATCCGGCAGAATAATCCGACAGAAGGGACAACCACCTTCCACGATGAACTTTACGGGGATATTACGGTAAATAACAGCGAGCTGGACGATATGATTCTGATAAAATCAGACGGTTATCCCACCTATAATTTTGCCAATGTGGTGGATGACCACACTATGAATATCACGCATGTGGTGCGCGGCAACGAATATCTTTCTTCTTCGCCAAAGTATACGAGACTGTATGAGGCATTCGGCTGGGAGGTGCCGGTATATGTACATCTGCCGCTGATTACCGATGAAAACCACAAAAAGCTGTCCAAGAGAAGCGGACACTCTTCCTTTGAGGATTTGCTGGAACAGGGCTTTTTGACGGAGGCTGTGGTAAACTATATCGCCCTTTTGGGATGGAGCCCTGAGGACAACAGGGAAATCTTTACGCTGGACGAGTTGATTCAGGAATTTGATTACCGCAGAATCAGCAAGTCACCGGCTGTATTTGACATGGTAAAGCTGAAATGGATGAACGGCGAATATTTAAAAGCCATGGACTTCGATGTCTTCTATGAAATGGCAGAGCCTTATCTTGTGGAGGCGCTGGGAGAAGGCTTTGACCTCAAGAAGATTGCTGCCATGGTGAAGACACGTATTGAAGTATTTCCCGATGTTGCGGGGCAGGTGGACTTTTTCGGCGAGCTTCCGGAATACGATGTCGCGATGTATGCACACAAAAAGATGAAGACGGATGAGGCTTCCTCACTGGAAGTACTCAAAGAGGTGCTGCCCCTGCTTGAGGAGCAGGAGGATTATAGTAACGATGCGCTGTATCAGACACTGCTTTCCTATGTGGAAAAGAAGGGGTGCAAAAACGGCTATGTGATGTGGCCTGTCCGCACGGCGGTATCCGGCAAGCAGATGACGCCTGCAGGCGCTACGGAAATCATGGAAATTCTAGGGAAGGAAGAGTCCATAAAGCGTATCAAGAAGGGCATAGAAAAGTTAGAAGGGTAAAATATTGAACGAACAATTAAATGAAGCGCAGAAAAGGGCGCTCTGCCACAAACACGGTCCGGCCATGGTGTTAGCCGGACCGGGAAGCGGCAAAACGACGGTTATCACGGGGCGCGTAAAAAGACTGATAGAACAGAGCCGGATATCGCCTTCTGCTATATTGGTTATCACATATACAAAGGCAGCCGCGTTGTCGATGCAGCAGAGATTTTATAAGGAAATGCGGGGAACAGCCGCGCCGGTTACATTCGGCACCTTCCACGCCGTCTATTATCACATTCTAAAAGAGCATTATCATCTGAACGATCATTGTCTTATTGCAGAGAAAGAAAAAATCCACATTTTAAACTTGATATGGAAGCAGCAGTTTCAAACAGAGCCGGAAGAGGACAGAATGGAGCAGTTACGTTTATGCCTTGTCCTGTACAAAAACGGTATGGCAAAAGAGGTTCTTCCCCTGCCGCCGGACTTTTCCCTGGAGCAGTTTGATGGGCTTTACGCTGCTTATAACTGCTACTGTACGGCAAAGGGAAGGCTGGATTTTGATGATATGCAGGTACGATGCAGAGATTTGTTTTGCGCAAGACAGGATATCCTGGAGAAGTGGCAGGGACGTTTTTTGTATATACTGGTGGATGAATTTCAGGATTGCAATCAAATTCAATATGAAACATTGCGGCTGCTTGCCGCACCCCATAGAAATTTATTTGTGGTAGGAGACGACGATCAGTCCATCTATGGTTTTCGGGGCGCGTCTCCCGACATTATGCAGCGGTTTGTACAGGATTATCCCGAAGCAGAAAAAATATATTTAGAGGCAAACTATAGGAGCAGAACGGAAATTATTGCGGCTGCGGACTGCGTGATATCAGCTAATAAAAAACGCTTTGTAAAAAAAATGTATGCGGCAGGCAAAAATACGGCGGCGTTACCTACAGAACCGGTATGTCTTAAGAGCTTTGCGGGCAGAGAGGAGGAGTACTCGTACCTGGCGGCAAAGCTGCACCGACTTTCTGAGTGGATTCCGTATCGGGAAATGTGCGTGATGTTTCGGACGAACAGAGAGATGTGTTTTTTGCTTCCCTTTCTGGAGAGAAACGGTATTCCCTATACAGTAAAGGGGCAGGTGCAGAACAAATATAACCATTTTGCCGTAAGAGATATCAATGCATATCTGGAACTGGCAGCAGGGGAGAGAGGACGCGGGCTGTTTTTACAGGTGATGAACCGTCCGGACCGGGGAATAGAGAGGGAAATGCTCTGGGAGGACAAAATCAGTCTTTCGGAAATTGAGAGCGAGTGCAATGCCGTAAGAAATGAAAGAACGGCGGAGGCAGCAAAGCTTTTGCAAAAGCAACTGCAAATGGCAGGCGGTTTTTCTCCCAGTCTGGCTATCCGCTTTGTCCGAAAGGCGATGGGCTACGAGAACTGGCTGCGGGGACGGGCGGGACTGTCCGTGGAAAGGTATGAAGAGTGGAGGGAACTTTTGGACGATATCCAGAAAGAGGCAGAAAAGTTTGAAAGCATAAGAGAGTGGCTTGCTTTTGTGGGTCAGGCAGAAGAGGACGTACCGGAAGGAAAAAACAAAGCGGGCGTACAGCTTATGACCATGCATGCCTCCAAAGGACTGGAATTTACCTATGTATGCATACCGGATGCCAATGAAAAAAAGAGAGCAGGCGTCAGTCATGCCGAAGCAGACGGGAAAGAAAATGCGGAAGAGGAGGAACGCAGGCTTTTCTACGTGGGAATGACACGCGCAAAAGCAGCCTTGGATATTTTGTACCTTACGGAATGTCCAAGGCCGCCTTCACGCTTTATTGAGCCGCTCTTACAAAGCTATTTGTCCGTATCCTCCACCAGCTCGTCAAATTCCTGATTGTCAAGATATTCGTCAAAAGCGTCCGAAACGGCTTCATATTCATCATCATCTTCAATGTAGATCAGTTCCGGTTCGGCATTTGGATCGTTTTCGTTTTCCTTATACCCATAAAACCAGACCTCTCCGTCTTGATTGTCTCCGTTTTCGTCCAGAGGGAGCAGAACGATATAGTCTTTCTTTGCAACGGTCAGAATGGTAATTACCGCACAGGAGACCTTTTCTCCATCGTCCAGTTCCAGTTCAACGGTCATTTCCTCTTCTGCAAAATTATTGTCAGCCATAACCTAATCTCCTTTGCGTTTTTCTTTATTATAATCCAAACGGCAGTCCGCTGTAAATAATTTTCCAATAAATCATAGAACAAGAGAAACACTTGTGGTATACTGTTTCTATAAGACTTGCAAGATTCAGACAGAAGGAGAGTTCATCGAAAGTGAAGATAACAAAGGGGAATCCGTTTCCTTTGGGAGCGAAAATCGAAGATAAAAGCATTAATTTTTCGTATGTGAGCAGGGAAACAGACTGTGGTGTGGTTTTGTTTGACAAAGATACTCTGCAGGAAAAACAAAAAATCTCATTTCCGCCTGCGTATACGGTCGGAGATATACATTTTATGCGTGTAAGCGGTATTTCCACAGAAAATACCGCATATTGCTTTTTTGAGAGGGACAGGTATGTGACTGATAGCAGGGCGTGTGCTTTTTGCGGCAATCATATTTACGGAAGGGAAGAGTCATGGGAGAGGGCGGCCAGACCCGCGAAATTTGTACCGCAGGATTATGACTGGGAGGATGACGAAAACCCTCGCATTCCCTATGAGGAAAGCTTCTGTTATTGTCTACATATAAGGGGATTTACCCGCCATGCTTCTTCAAAGGTTAAAGCAAAGGGAACCTTTAAGGGGTTTGTGGAAAAAATTCCTTATCTGAAAGAGCTTGGCGTGACAACGCTGGAGCTGCAGCCGGTGTATGAGTTTGCCGAACTGGAAAGGCGGACAGCTCTGGAACTTTCTTACTTGCCCAAGGGCAGCATTGTTTCCCTGGATAGCATTGCTTCCAAGGATAGCATTGCTTCCAAGGATAGCATTGCTTCCTTGGATAGCGTTACTTCCACGGATGGTGAGAAGACATCGGAAGACGAAAAAAAACTGAACTATTGGGGATATGCTAAGGGCTGTTATTACAGTCCGAAGAACAGCTATGCCTATTCGGAAGATGCGGCGGCAGAATTTAAGGATATGGTAAAGACGCTGCACAAAAACGGGCTGGAGGTTGTTCTGCAGTTTTATTTTACGGAAGAGATGCCGGAGAGGGAAATAGCGGAAATACTGCATTACTGGGTTATGGAATACCATGTGGATGGTTTTCACTTAAAGGGAGAGCATATTCCTGCAGGTGCGCTGGCAAAGGATCCGGCGCTGGCAAAAACAAAGCTGTGGTATTACGGTTTTCCGGACAAGGAGCAGGACGGCTTTTCGTCGAAAATGGCCGGAAATGAAAGACGATATCTGGCTGAATATGGGGATGGGTACCGCTATGACATGCGTCGTTTTTTAAAAGGGGACGAGGGCATGCTGCCTGCTGTGATGTATCATCTGCGGCACGATCCGGCGGGCTGCGGGCAAATCAATTACCTCACCAATTATGACGGCTTCACGCTTATGGACTTGGTTTCTTATGACAGAAAGCATAATGAAAGCAATGGGGAGGACAATCGTGACGGTGCGGATTACAATGCAAGCTGGAACTGTGGACAGGAGGGAAAAAGTCGTAAAAAGGCGGTGCTTGCCCTCAGGAAGAGGCAGATAAAAAATGCGTTGCTGTTATTGTTTTTTTCGCAGGGAACACCTCTCATTTTCATGGGAGATGAATTCGGCAACTCACAGGACGGCAACAACAACCCTTACTGTCAGGACAATGAAGTCACATGGCTGAACTGGAGAAATCTGGAATCAAACAGAGAAATCTTTGCATTTGTGAAGGAACTGGCGGCCATCCGGAAAGCGCATCCTGTGCTCAGGCAGGACAGGGAAATAAGACTGATGGACTATGGGG
>CAMWLB010000022.1 GCA_947174985.1 uncultured Lachnospiraceae bacterium
TTGCAGGAAGTTTAGCCGCTTCCACACAAAGGATACGCGCTCCAGAAAAACCCTTTTTCCCGCCTTTGGCGCTTTGGGACGCATAAGGCTCGCCGCAACCTCCTTAAACTCCTGACGGCAGGAAAACCATGTAGTTCCCATCGTACAGCAGATTGCCACAAACAGGGATATCAGCGCCAGTTTCGCGTCAAATACATAATAAAAGCTGCCCAGACGGTACATAATCTTATATACCACCCAGATAACATAGGGAAGCATAATCGTACCGACAAAAAAGCCCGCCACACTTCCTATCAACGCTGCGCTTCCGGAATAGAAAAGATATTTTCCCATAATGGACGCCTCACTATAGCCAAGCGCTTTTAAAACACCTATCTGTGTCCGCTGTTCCTCTACCATCCGGTTCATGGTCGTCATGCACACCAGTGCCGCCACCAGAAAAAAGAACACGGGAAACACATTGGCAATACCATCCACAATGCTGGAATCATTTTCAAAACAGACATAGCCCACATTGGTATCCCTTCCCAGCACATAGGTATCGGGTGCTTTGATATCATCTATTTCTGCCCTTGCGTCGGCAAGCTTCTCCTCTGCATCCGCAATTTCTGTCTCAAACTCCTCGTAAGCATCGTTGTATTCCTGCCAGCCGTCTGCAAGCTCTTTCTTCGCATCGATAAGCTCCTGCCTCGCATCGGCAAGCTCTTCTTCTGCTTTTGCAAGCTCTTCTTCCGCTTCCGCAAGTTCCCTTCGTTTATCCGCAAGCTCTCTCTTTGCCGTCTCTATCTCTTCCCTTGCAGCCACAAGCGCTGCCTCGCCTATCGCGACCTGCTGTTTTGCCTGCAAAAGCTCCTGTTCTGCTGCTGCAAGCTGTGCCGCTATCTGCGGAACCTGTGCATAGGCACCGTATTCCTGCCGCATGGCCTCTAACGCAGCTTCACTTTCCGCTACCGCTTCTCCCGCCGCCATAAGCTCCGCTTCTCTTTCTGCAAGCTCCGCTTCCGCTTCTTCTATCTGCTTTTCACCGTCTGAAAGCTGCTTTCTGCCATCTGCAAGCTGCTTTCTGTTGTCTGCAAGCTGTTCTTCCCCGTCTGCAAGTTCAGCCTCACCGTCCGCAATTTTTTCCTCTGCTTCCTCCAATTCCTTTCTCGCATCAAGCAGTTCTGTCTCCGCCTCTTCTTTTTTGTCTGCAAGCTCTGCTTCTGCATCCGCCAGTTCTTCGTACGCCTCTTTTAAAACGGCGTCATACCTGCGCTGTCCCTGCACTTCGCAATAACTCTCCCAAACAGCTTTTTTCTCCTCAATAAATGATTCATATTCCTCTGAATATATGAGATAATCTGTATCAAACTTTACAAAAACTTCCGTATAGTAATCCATCTGGAAACCTTCCGGAAGCAAATACATAAATCCGCTTACCCTGCCGTTTCCAAGGGAAGTATTTCCTCTCTCAAACTGAATATAGTAAGACGCCTGCACAAAGCCGGTGATGGTATATTCCCTGTATGTAAAGTTATCAATATCTTCCTCACTATTGCTTTCCGCAAGAATCACCTTACTTCCGATGGCGCTTTCCCCATAAAGATTGCCGTCCACCACACATTCATCGCCGCTTTCCGGAAGCCTTCCCGCCGTAAGCACCACTTTATTTATCTTCTCCGAAAGAGAGTGCGCTTTTATGACGCTTTCATTCCCCTGTGCATTGATAAAAATAATATCCGCCGACAATGCGCCTTCCACCGCTCTTACCCCATCTTTTGCAGCAAGCGCTTCCACATCTTCCTCCTCAAAGCCAAGGGTGGACAAAAGCCGGTAATCAAAAAGCTGCGCCTCTGACAGGTAATTGTCCGCAGACACAACCATGGAATCCATTGTCACCTTCAGTCCTGAAAAAAATCCCACTCCCAGTGCGACAATTGCCAGAATTGCCAGATACCGTCCAAGGCTTTGTTTGATTTCACGCAATGTTGTCTTTACCATCATGGATTTCATATGCGTATCCCTGTCACTTCCTTACCATTCGATTTCTTCCACATTTACGATATTTTTGTTGAGAACCATACTTTTCACGGTACCGCTCTTTACCGTAATGATTCTGTCTGCCATGGCGGTAAGCGCCTGGTTATGTGTAATCACAATCACAGTGCGTCCCTTTTCCCTGCAGGTGTCCTGCAAAAGCTTTAATACCGCCTTTCCCGTATTGTAGTCCAATGCTCCCGTAGGCTCATCGCACAAAAGCAGCTTTGGATTTTTGGCAAGCGCCCTTGCAATGGCAACTCTTTGCTGTTCGCCGCCGGAAAGCTGTGCCGGAAAGTTTGCCATACGCTCCTTAAGCCCCACCTCGTCAAGCACTTCGGCTGCATCCAAAGGATCTTTGCATATCTGTGCCGCAAGCTCCACATTTTCCAGTGCTGTCAGATTCTGCACCAGATTGTAAAACTGGAACACAAACCCTACGTCATGCCGCCTGTAGGTCGTAAGCTGTTTCTTTTTGTATGCCGAAATCTCCTCCCCGTCCAGAAAAACCTGTCCACCCGAGAGGGTATCCATTCCGCCTAAAATGTTGAGAATCGTTGTCTTTCCCGCGCCGGAAGCGCCTACAACAACACAGAACTCGCCTTTTCCGATTTCAAAATTGACGTCATGAAGCGCCTGAATAGACACTTCTCCGGTTTTGTAAATTTTACTCACATTTCGAAATTCCACAAAAGCACTCATTCTTTTTCCACGCTCCTTTTTCTGAATAAAAGAATTCCCGTAGCCAAAATAAACAAGGATATAAACTGTGATGTGGAGAGGAAGCCTATCGCACCTCTGTAGTCATTTCTGAAAAATTCTATGATAAATCTGCCGATGCTGTACAAAATCAGATACAGGGCTCCGACCTGTCCCTTCGCCCTTTCTTTTTTTGCGTACCAAAATAACAGACCTGCTATCAGAAACATGCCTGCCGCGGAAAAAAGCTGGGTCGGAATCAGCTTCACACCGTTCGGCGCATAGTCGGAATGAGTAAACGCGATTCCCACAAAGGAATTCGTCTCCCGCCCATAACAGCAGCCCGCCATAAAACAGCCAATGCGCCCAAAGCCCTGCGCTACCGCCACGCTGGGCAGCACAATATCAAAATAGTCCCAGAAATTATACTTCTTGAACCTGCAGTACATAAGCGCCGCCAGCACACCGCCGATGATGCCGCCATAAACCACAAAACCGCTTCCCGTCAGAAGTCGCAGGGGATTTTGCAGAAAACTCCGCCATTCTACAATGCAGAACAGCACCTTTGCACTTGCAAAACCAAGTACCACACATATTACAGTAAGCGGATACAACGCATCCGCGTTTATGTTACGCTTTTTTGCCCTTGCCTCCGCGATGAACAGCGCCGCCAGAACACCGATTGCAATCATTAGCCCGTAGCCGTGAACGGTAAAGGGGCCGATGGAAAATAAATCATTGTACATTTGCTTCATGCCTTTCCTGTCATATTTTTGAAGCAGCAAAGCCGTGCTCACTGCTTATGATAACATGTTTTTTCCGGTTATGACTATACTTTTGCGCTTTTTTTATATTCTTTTCATAAAAGTGAAACTTTCAGTTCGTATAATGTATCAATGCCAGCGCACAGGTATCCGCTCCGGAATGGTCCAGCATAAGCCGGTAATCCGGATAGGAACCGTCCCTCAGATAAATATAGAAATCCTCTGTGCTGCCATGGGTAATGTAGGCATAAGAATGAGTCAGACGCTCTTCCTCATCATAAAAGCAGGTTTCCGAACAGCCTGTTGTGCCAAATACCCAGGCATTGTAAAAGCCTTCCTTCTTTTCCAGTGTACCATCCTCTCTGTAAGAATAGGTTACTTCAATAATTCTATCCCGATAAGGTTCCCCCATATCCGTTATTGTCCCCTCCGACAAGAAACGGACAAGCTGGCCCTCGTCATTGTATTCATAGCTTTCTTCGTAATCCGCAACGCCGCTCCCTTCTCCGTTGTCGCCGTCCTTTGTCACATCAAATCGCCTGTCAGTCCACTCTGCTTCCCCGCACGCTGGAATCCCAAAGCCCTGCACGTAGAGGCTGCCCGCCATAGTGTAAAAATAATAGATTCCCGTTCCGCCCTCTGCCGGGTCATCCATGTAAACGGTAAGCAGCAAGGTGCCATCTTCATCATAATACACAAAGAAAGGCTTCTCTCCATCCTGCACGCCCCTTGCCGCAAGAAAGGCTTCTTTGTCCTTCTCTCCTTCCAGCTCACATGACAAAAGGTCCCTCTCGATAAATGTTCTTTCGGCAAGGCTTTCCTGCGTCTCAGCGGGAAATGGCTCCTCCCATGTCGTAATAATATCTTCCCCTTCTCTTTTCATGGAAAACAGCAAATCTCCCTGTCTGTACGCGCCGGTGTAAGCTTCCTGCCCTTCCACGGAAAACTCCGTTGGAATATCTTCATAAAAATACACCAATACCGCTCCGCCTCTGGTGGAAACCGTGGTAAGCATTCTTTGTTTTGTTCTTTGGGTATGATACTCCCCATCCACCTCTATGTATTCCCACTCATCTACCGACAAATAGCCATAAAACTTCCCCTGTTCCTCATAGAGAAAAAAATCCATGGTCAGACCGCCATTATTCTCAATATTCCCGCTGCGCCAATAATGTCCAACCCATTTTTGCAGATTTACTTCCGGTGTTTTATATCTGTTTTCCCACAGATTCGGCTTTGATTCTTCAGAGCTTGCACAGGACGAAAGCCCCAAAGCCAGCGCCACCAGCAATGCCATACGTTTTATTCTCAACTTCATCATCATTCTTATCTCTTGGTATCGCTCTCATTCACATAAATTTTCACCCTAAAAGTATATCAGAAAACCCCTTGTCTCACAATCGCAACGTCAAAAATTATCTAAACAAGGAAAAGTTTTTTGAATATATTGAAAAAAATCAAAATCTTGTCTATAATGGAATGTGGTATAGTTTCATCAGGCATATTGCCTTAAAATAAATTGTGAAAAAGGAGTTTTGTATGAGGTTAATTACACGTTCAGATTTTGACGGGCTTGCATGTGGCGCTCTGTTAAAGGAAGCCGGCATTATCGATCATTGGAAATTTGCGCATCCGAAGGATTTACAGGACGGTCTTGTAGAGGTAACTGAGGACGACTGCCTTGCCAATGTCCCTTATGTGGAGGGCTGCGGCCTGTGGTTCGATCATCACTCCAGCGAGCACGAAAGGCTTCAGCTTGCCGGAAAATATAAAGGGGAAAGCCGTATTACGCCTTCCTGCGCCAGAATCATTTATGAATATTACGGCGGCAGGGAAAGATTCCCGCAGTTTGACGATATGATGGAAGCCGTTGACAAGGTGGATTCCGGCAACCTGACCATCGACGAGATTCAGAATCCAAAGGGCTGGATTTTAATCGGATATCTGATGGATCCCCGAACAGGACTGGGACGCTTCCGCAACTTTACCATATCCAATTACCAGCTTATGGAAAAGTTAATCGACGCCTGCCGTACCATGACCACCGATGAAATCCTTTCTCTGCCGGACATCAAGGAGCGTATTGAAATCTATAACGAGCAGACCGAAAAATTCAAAGAGATGGTAACGGCACATACACAGGTAAAAGGCAATGTCATCATTACGGATTTGCGTGGCGTTGACCCGATTTACACCGGAAACCGTTTTATGATTTACAGCATGTATCCGGAGCAGAATATTTCTGCATGGATTGTCAACGGCAAAGGCGGCGCGGGCTGCTCTGCCGCAGTGGGCTACAGTATCTTAAACAAAACCTGCGACGTCAATGTGGGAAGCCTTATGCTGAAATACGGTGGCGGCGGTCACAAAAAAGTCGGCACCTGCCAGTTTACTTCTGAAAACATGGAGGCAGATTTGCCGAAGATGTTAGACGAACTGTGCACACTTGCAAATCAATAAAAATATCTGTTAAAAAACACCCCTGTATTCACATTGATATGAATACAGGGGTCTCTATTTGCTACTCTGCGCCAACACGCTTGCAAATGTCTGCAAGACAGCATTTATCACAGTAAGGCTTTGTCCGTGCAGTACAGACCTCTCTGCCGTGATACACAAGACGGTGGCAGAAATCACTCCCCTCTTCGGGCGGTATGATTTTCCACAACGCTTTTTCTACCTTTGCAGGTTCTTTTATGCCGTCCACCAGTCCCATTCTGTTGACAAGACGTATGCAGTGGGTATCCGTCACAATGGCAGGTTTGCCGAACACATCTCCCATTATCAGATTGGCACTTTTTCTGCCAACACCTGGCAGGGCAAGCAGCTTGTCAAAATCGTCCGGCACTTTCCCGCCATACTCGTCGCGCAGCATTTTCATGCAGGCGCTGATATCCCGCGCCTTGCTGTTGCCAAGCCCACAGGGATGGACAATTTTTTCGATTTTCTCCACAGGCGCCTCCGCCAGCGCATTGACGTCGGGATATTTTTCATACAGCTTTTCCACCACGACATTGACCCTTGCATCCGTACACTGTGCTGCCAGACGCACGCTGACAAGCAGCTTCCACGCCATATCGTAGTCAAGAGTGCAACCGGCGTCCGGATACTCTTTTTTCAGTCTTTCTATGATTTCCAAAGCAAGCTCGGTCTTTTTCATTTGTGCACAGTTATTCCTTTCACATCATGAGTTCCAGTACCGTGTCATATCCCTTTTCAACGGCTATCTGCATAGGTGTCATACCCTGATTGTTTGTGTGGTTGTAGTCGGCGCCCTTCTTAATCAGGAAACGGGCAACCTCCTGATTCCCATATCGTAACGCGTGATGCAATGCCGTATTGCCGTTATGATCTGCTATGTTGACGTCCGCTCCGGCTCTGACAAGTTCCTTCACCACTTCCTTGTAGCACTGATTTTGGGTATTGAGAATCAGCGCCGTATTGCCCCTGTTATCCGTCCGGTTCACATCCACATTCTTATCCAAAAACAGAGGAAGCAGCTCTCTGGTGGTATTGAGGTCCAGATACTGCAAAAGCATAAGGGGCGTACTGCCGTCGTTTCTCGGAATATCCAAATGCGTCAGTTCCTGCAACAGCTTTTCCCTATCCTGCGAGTTCAGGTCTCCGCCAAATCTCTTCTTCATAACGGCAAGATGGGCAGGCGTCTCTCCGTTCATGTTCTGCATGGTATCGTCTGCTCCGGAAGCAACAAGCATCCTTGCCGCATCGACGCTTCCATATATGCAGGCCGTGTGAAGCGGCGTATTACCCGCCTCCGCCGGTTCATCCTCCGTGATATGGATATCCGCACCTTTATCTATCATAACCTTCAGCATCTCTGCGTGGTTATTGCGCGCCGCCCAGTGCAATGCCGTAGTTCCCTTATTATCCACCTGCTCCATGGATTCTATTGAAAAATATTCTGCGGCTTTTTCATAATAATCATCTTTTTGTCCGCCAAAAAGCATGGTTCGCTTCTGTAGGGAAGCCACAATATTGGCCGGCGTCCTGCCCTGCACCACAGCTTCATTGACATCCACGCCAAGCGCAAGAAGCTTCTCAATCACCCTGATTCCATAATTGCCGCCGATACATGCATCCCTGAGACATTTCACTTCTCCGCTTCTGTGAATCGGCATCGTAAAATCTATACCTGCTTCCTTGCACAAATCAAGCACTCTGCAGTCTTTATCATTGTTGAACGCATTGTGCAGAATACCCAGAATGCAGTAAAGCTCATCATCATCATCGGTATCTATCTGCCGAATCAGCCTCTTTGCGAGATACAAAGCCGGCGTTATTTTGTCAATGTCATTTGACGGAATCGCAAACGCATTGCTTGTAATCCGCGCAAAATTGTTCATGTCAAGCCTGATGATGTCGCAGTCTCCCTCTGCGCCATGCTCCTTCAGCACCATACAGAGCGCCTCATTTCGATAATCCATGGCTATCGAAAGCGGCGTTTTGCCCTCCGCATTCGCCTGATTCACCAGGCTGCTGTTTTCCGCAAGACGAAATGCCGCCGTCATATGGCGCTTTAATATGGCAGTAAGCAGAAGTGTATTGCCCTTTTCATCCATATAATCGGTCTCAGCGCCTTTTTCCAGAAAAATATCCGTCAGCGCCCAGGAACAATTCGAATAGTCACTATGCAGCATCAGAACCAACGGCGTCATTCCCGTACTGTCCTTTTGGTTGATACCTTCCCCCAAAAGGCCGGCAATCGACGCTCTCTGCTCTATATTGTGCTCCATGGCTGCATACACATTTGTCATGCTCTCAATGCGGGGATAAGCAAGATAATGATAGCAGTTTCTTCCTGCCGCATCGGAAACATCTGTTTTTGCCCCATGTGAAAGCAGAAGCTCCGCCATCTTTAGATTGCCGCTGCTGCAAGCCAGCATAAGGGGCGTAATACCCTTACCCTTTCCATCCGTACAATTCACATCTGCCCCGTCTTCCAAAAGCTTCTTTACCGCATCGTAAAGATTATGCCATACGAGAAGTGCAAAGAGATTAAGCCCGACAGAACCTGCCGGTTCGAAGAACGCGTCCGGCCCTGTCCCGCTGACACATGCCTCAATTGCCTGCACCTCTTCCTCTTTGAAGATATCATATCGATAGGTACAGTGTTCAAAGTCGTCCTCCCACCAGGGAATGTATTTTCTGTGAACACTTTCACTTGATTTTACCAGCAAAGCTGTCAATTCCTTTATATCCATATTGCTTTTCACCTTATCCTGTTAATTTTCTGCACCCGCAATCAGCAGTTTTTCCACGATATCATTGTTACCGTTCTCCGTTGCATAGTAAAGCGCCGTATGTTCGTCCATATCTGCACAGGTAAAATCTGCCCCGTTTTCCAAAAGCACACCTACGATATAATTGCTTCCGCTCTTTGCCGCAATGATAAGCGCAGTCTCGCCGCTTCCGTTACGCTCATTGATGTTAGCGCCGCTCTCCAAAAGCTTTTTCACCAGATGCTCGTTGCATTTTTCTGCAGCAATATGTAACGGGGAATTGCCATAGTTGTCACCGATGTTGACCTTAGCGCCGCTCTCCATCAAAAGCTCTGCAATCAGAAGATTATCCTCCGCAACCGCAATGTACAGCGGCGTAAGCTTTTCATCGTTGCAGGCATTGATATCCACATCTCCCTTTGCCAGCATGGCTTTCACCACCTCGCTCTGGTTGTTGTAGCATGCCTGATGCAGCGCCGTATTGCCAAAGGAATCCACGTTTCCTGTATTTCCTGCCGACACGGCTTCCACAAGCTGCACAAGCCCCATGGCATTGGCGTAATCAAGCGCTGTCCTGCCTTTGCCGTCCATCAGGGTTGTATCCGCCCCAAGCTC
The DNA here is from genome assembly GCA_947174985.1 of uncultured Lachnospiraceae bacterium. Lineage (GTDB taxonomy): Bacteria > Bacillota > Clostridia > Lachnospirales > Lachnospiraceae > Acetatifactor. The sequence goes on from CAMWLB010000022.1 coordinate 9,335, forward strand.
AATCAAATATTTTGCAGCCTCTGCCTTTTTGGCATCCACTGCATAAATAAGAACGGTTCTGCCCTCCTTGTCAGCGGCATTGATATCAGCGCCTTCGTCTGTCAAAAGCTTTATAATTTCTTTATTGCCGGAAACAGCCGCCATATGCAGCGGCGTAACGCTTGTGTTGGAAATCTGGCTCACATCCGCCCCTTTTTCCAGAAGCATCTTCACAATGTCCCGATACCCTTTTTTACACGCATAATGAAGCGGTGTAAAACCAATTTCATCCACGGCATTTATGTTGATGCCGTCCTTCTTCAAAAATGCCATCACAACACCTTTTTGTCCGTTCTGGCATGCCTTTAATAATAGCTTATCCATTTTATCCCTCCATTTTTATCTTTAAGAGCCTGTTGCTTTACAGTATACATTCCAACTGACATTCAAACGGCTCACCCATAATACCACATTTTACAAACAGTATTGGGTCTATGGAAATCTTACAGTCCTATTATACACAGCAGTATCACAAATTACAATTTAAAATTATTTTCCATATATTGTTTTAAAAAGCTTAAGACCTCTATGGTACAGTCCACAACACGATTATGGCTGTAGTGTCTGTTACAGGAAAAGTATCTGAAATATCCCCACGGGTCCTTCACCTGAGGTCCCCAATCCCACAAACCGTCCTCGCGGGCATTTTCCAGAATCCACTCCACAGCATTCTCCAGATACATTTTGGAACCTCTGAACCGGTTGATATAGTAAAAGGTTTCAAACCATCGCCTTGTCTGTCTGAATACAAAACTATCCGGAAGCTTATCGGGCGTTTTATCCCAAAAATAACCGTTTTCATTGGCAATGCCCCCCAAATGCCTCAGCATGGCCGCTTCCAAAGCATCCGGTATTTCCCAACGCCTTTTCAATAGTAAGTCACTCTGCATGGGCACCAGTCTATTCTCCTTCGTCAGAAATATCTCATGCTGTGCCGCCTTATCCTTTTCATAGGAATACTCTCCCTCCTCATATGCCCTATTTGCGATATACAGCCACTGATAGTAAGTTTCATCACAAAGCTGCGACCCAGGTGTGATTGCCTCCAGTAAATTGCAGACTATCGCTTTCTGCCAGGGGATTGCACGCTCGTTTTTTTCAAAAACCCCTTCCTTGCTCCTGCCAAGCAGTATATCCTGCAGATACTCGCCTGCCATGAACAGAATATCCCTGTCCTCTATTGTGAGACCAATATAAAGGCATCGCTCAATTCCCACGCCGGAGGTGGGAATCTTTGCCTTCACAGAATAATCCTTGGTGCGAAGCTTTCCCCAGCCGCCGTTTATTTCCTGTGTCTGATACATTTCCTCCACAATGTCACTTTCCAAAAACTCCTTGCGCAGCGCGGACAGTGACGCATCCTCATACGGGGTATCAAGAAGCTGAAACAACACCTTATACTGCACTGCCGGATATTTACAGAAATGAAGCAGCGCCGCCGCATGTTCACGGAATTCGCTCTTTGTTATCATAATAATGCCGTTCTCCCTTCAAAGATACTCTTGAACCAGCCGTTCTATTTTCTGTATTTCCTGAGAAATACGTATCTTCCTCGGACACATATCCATACATGGCATCCGGACGCACTTCCTGCAGTGCCTTGCGCTTTCAGTAATTCCAAGCGCCAGCTTTTTCAGCGCCCAATGGTCTTTTCCCAGATGAAAATACTGATACTGGCGGAATAAGGTATGAATCTCGGTTCCGTAAAGGCATACACACCTTTGACATCTGTCACAGGGGATTGGTGTATATTCTTTTTCCAGTACGGAAAGCACCTCCTCAAAGGAAGGAATCTCCTCTCCCGGCATCCGGTTATTCCAACTCATGGCAGCATCCACCTGCTCCTTTGTCCCAAGTCCAATCAAAGCACTGGATATTGGATAAGACAACACGAAATCAATCAGCGTCCGAACCGGAAATTTCGCCGGCAGAAGTCCGGCCGCATAGACTTTATTGACAAGGAAGCCTTTCTTTTGAAAAAGCGGCTCTTCCCGAATACGCTCCAGCATACCCCGCTCTAACAGATTACCGCTACCTTGCAGTACATCCACGCGTTTATCCCTTGCACCCCGCAGTAAAATATCATAATAATGGGTCGCAATCCCCGTATATCGAAGCTTTCCCTCCGCCTTCAGCTCCACAAGCGCATCGAGCGCGCCACCTTTTCCAAACACTTCCTCCTCATGGTCTGCATCCACCTGATGGACAAAATACAAATCCGGTATCGTACCAAGATTTTCACAGGAAGCCTCCACTGCCTGATACATTTCACTGCCGCCAAAAAAACGCGCCTTATCCGAAATAATAATGTTATCTCTCCCGATATATGCCGCAAATTTTCCAAGCTTGATTTCGGCGTCTCCGTATTCCGGCACGATTGCCGTATCGTACAGATTGCAGCCCAGCCTGTATGCATGTTCCATCACCGCAAGCGCATCTTTTTCATCCAGATTAAAATAATCCGGCAGGACAGGGATATTTCCCTGCAGAACAGGAATCGTGCCAAAGCCGGTTTCCGATACCATAAGTCCTGTATTGCCTAACCTCCGGTAATTCATCTATTTACACCCCATGTCCACTTTCGCGGACTCTCTTTCAACCTTATTCCTGCTTTTCAATTTGTACTCCACAAGGCACCTGAATGGTAAGCGCTTTCCCACAAAATGCAAACGCTTCTCTGCCAATCCTTTTTATGGTGGACGGAAGTTGTATCTGCCGCAGGCTGTGACAACGGTAAAATGCTCTTTCCGGTATTTCTTCCACACCTTCCGGTATCTGTATTTCTTCCAGAGAAGTACAGTTTTCAAAAGCCCTTGCGCCAATTTGCCTGAGTTTTCCTGAAAGTTCTATCCGCCGAAGACTTCCACATCCGGAAAAAGCATGTGCTTCAATGCACTCCACAGAATATGCCTGCCTAACCTCACACAGCCACTTACAGTCTGTAAAAGCACGCTTTCCTATCTTTTTCACTGTCTCTGAAAAAGTGATTGTCGTCAGCAGATTTCCATTCTGAAACACGCCCTCCCCAATTTCCGTGATGCCACAGGCAAGCCTAAGACGGGAGATATTTCCGGTACATTCCATAAGCACCCCTTTTTCGTCGGTCTTAAAACAATTCAGACTGTCCATTACGGCCTGCTTTGCCAAAGGGGGCAGTTCCTTTTCGCGGTCTGCCAAACCGGTAAACCGAATATCGGTTCCATCCGGCAGAACCAGCTCTCTCAGATTGATACAGTTGCGAAAAGCATATTCCTCTACCTGCACTCGCTCTGACCAAAAATGAATACTGGCAATTTCCAAACCATTTGCAAACGCCCAGCCACACACCAGGCGGATATCTGCCGTAATTTCCACATTCCCGGAACAGCCGGAACCATCTAAAAGCATCCCCCGCACTGTTACCATGGGCGACTCCTTACGCTTTTGTGCCAGCCATTCCGTTCCATGAAAAGCCCTTGCGCCAATATATTCCACGCTCTCAGGAATTTCCACCTTCTCTAGCATCGCTACATCTCGAAACACTTCCGCCTCAATCCGCCGTATGCCTGCCGGAATCCTCACTTTTGCAGCCACGCCGTGGTATCCGGTCAGATTCTCCTCCTGTTCCACCACAAAGCAGCTCAAAGCACTATGAAATAAAAGCCTTACTGCCTCCGGAATTTCTTCTGAAAGAATATCCTCATAACAGTTAAATACCCACTCTTTTTCTTGATATATTACCTCACAAAGCGACGTGGCGCCCGACAACGCATATTCCTCTAATGCAATGGCACCCTGCCGCCCTGACAGGCAGATTTTTGCCAGACTGCTGCAGTCCTCCAAAGCATGTGCTTTCAGACACAGCCCATCCTGAAATTCTGCATACCGCAAGCTTTCGCAGCCAGCAAAAGCATATTCGCCCACCAGATGTAAAGCCGCAAAGTCGTAGCTCTGCAGGCTTGTACAGCCGTTGAAACAAAATTCCTGTACTGCTCTTGCGTTTTCACACAGACATACTTCCAGATTCACACAGCCCGCGAAAAGCCGCTTTTTCAGAATCTTTATCTCAGGAAGCAAGGCTCTGACAAGCGCCGTACATCCGGCAAACGCCGCTTCTCCAATCTCACCGGCAGCACATTCCACCTCTTTCAAAGAACTGCATTTTTCAAAAGTATGCGCGCCTATCTTTCGCAATTCTTTTGGAAACACAATACGCAAAAGACTGCTGCATCCCCAGAATGCTCCCTGGTCAATGAAACAAAGCTGCTTTGGCAGTATCACTTTCTGAAGCGCACGATTGCCGGCAAAAGCATAGGGCGCAATGCCCTGTATCCCATCAGGAACAGATACTTCTCCGACACAGTCCACACCGGAAACAATCAGATTTCCTACAATATGAAGCCCGTTTTCCCTCTTTTCTTCCAGCATGGTACCTGCAAAAGCATTTTCCCCTGCTATCAGCGAAGGATTTACCGCACAATTCGCCAGCGCAGTACATCCCCGCAATGCTTCCTTCCCAATTTCCTCTGCCTGCTCCAAGCAGATTTGACGCAGGTTTCCGCATTGATAAAAAGCACGTTCCCCAATAAAATACCATATGGGAAGGCAATTTTCTCCCTGCCCGTCTGTCATCAAAACCTCCTCCAGAGCAGTACATCCGGCAAAAACCTCCGTCTCCAGATAACCGATTTCGAAAGATAGAAATACACGCCGCAGTGATGTGCAGCCCTTTAACGCCGCCGCGCCAATCTCCCGTACCTGATTTGGCAGATGCACCGCTGTTATCTTTGTATTCCCATAAAAAGCGCCGCCTGCGATTATCCGCACACACGCTGGAATCCATACTTCCCCTTCCAACTGCCGTCCATCCCAGAATATGGTATCCTCTGTTTCTTCTGCTGTCTGTTTCCACTGCGCTAAAAAACGGCTGCCCTCCAATGCATGTCTGCCCACGGATTCCAGTGTATCCGGCAAAACGACCCGTTCCAGTACCCCAGCGCCATACGCCAGTTTATCGGGAATGTGGCGCACTCCCTCTTCAAGAATCAATGTTTTTAATTTGGCACAGTCTCCAAACACATCCGCACCATAATGATTCCCCGTCTCACAGCCGCCGGATATCCTTGCTTTTTGCAGACCGCTTTTTGCAAATGCCAGGCTTTCTACAAATTCTGTTTTAGCAGGAATCCTGACTTCCCGCAGACCACATTGGTAAAACGCCATCCTTCCGATATGGGTAAGACTTTCCGGCAGTACTATTTTTTTCAAACTTTGACATCCATAAAAAGCACTCTCCCCAATTCTTTGCAGTCCTTTTGGCAGACATACCTCCTGCAAAGCACTGCAGCGGCGGAATATCCTGTTTTCTAATGTATCAATCTGTTCCGGTATCTCCATACGCAGCAGTTTCACGCAGTCTGCAAACGCCCCCGCTTCGATTTTACAAAGCCCTTTCGGCAATATAGCTGTCTGTAGCAACAGACAGCCTTGAAACGCTTCTGCTCCAATTTCACGCAGGCTTTCCGGAAAAATTACCTTATCAATGGTCTCGTTACCCGAAAACGCCTCTTCCGCAATTCGGGTAATCCCTTCCGGAATGACAACTCTGGACTCTGCCCCCAGATATTGCAGCAGTATCGTTCCGCTGATTCTGAAATTTCCCAGCACCTGCCTGTGTATCACAGAAACCGGTTTTGGCACCTCATCTGCAGAGAGCAAAATCTTCTCTGCAATCTCACCTGCCTTTGTGCCGGAAACTTCCTTCTTTGCATTTATTCTGTAAATATGATGTAAACCTTCAAATATGTATTCTGTACCATCACAGGTTCTGACTGACTGCAGCGCAGTACAATTGCGGAAGGCATCTTTCGCAATCTGTATTCCCTCCCCGCCTAAAATCACCTGTTTCAGACCAATACAATTGCGAAAAGCACGTTCCTCGATTCTTTTTAAGGATTGCGGCAGCTTAATATCCTGAATCCCCCGCATATCAAAAAAGCTGCTTTTTGCAAGAACTTCTATTCCCTCCGGCACTTCCACATGCTTAATATTGACCCGGAAACGGACAAGCGTCCTGCCTTCTAACTCCATCATGCGAAGAAGGATATCCTTCGCGACCAGTTCCATCAGCGGCGGTACCGGAAACGAGCCTGCTGCCACTTCCACCACATTGGGAATGCAATAGGTTTCTCCGTCTGCATACACAATTTCTTTTACCCGTCCACAGCCGGTAAAGACGTCACAGATACAGTCCTCCTCCAATTCACGGGATATCACAAGCTTTTCCAGTGAAACTCCATTTGCAAGCGCCGCCATACCAAGCCGCTTGACACCCGGTATCTGTACTTCCAGCAGACTGTCACAATACAAAAAAGCACATTCTCCCAGTTCCTGCACAGAGGATGGCAGAATGACCCGCTTCAGTGCATGACAGCGGTGGAAGGCATAGCGCCCGATATATGTTACCCCATCCGGTATTATGACTTCTTCCAGTTTTCGGCAGCCCTTAAAGGCATCCTCCATAATACAGCGAAGACCGTGCGGAAGTACCACCCTTTTTAAAGACACGCAGCCCTTCAGCGCGCTTTCTCCTATCGTATGAATTCCCTCCGGAATTTCTATGGTTTCCTCCCGCCCCGTATAACGCTTTAGTATTCCGTTTTCAATCTGATAATAGCCCGCCATTGTTCCCTCGCTCCGAATCATCCGCAAAAATCAGCGCAATCACTTCACGCAGTTCCTCCAGACTCCCGCTCTTATATAAACGTTCCTTATACTGTTTTGTCCCCCTTCGCTTCTTCATCATGTAAGAAGCAATCTTTTTGATATAACTTAAAACAAAAGTTTCCTCATAATACTGTGCCGCCAGCTCTATCTGTTCTGTCAAAATCTGAAAAGGCGTCTTTTGACAGGGCTTTCCCGTCAATTCCGTAAAAATGAAAGGATTCTCCAGCCCATACCGCGCAATCATAATCCCATCCGCGCCTGTACATTCCAGCATTTTTACTGCTTCCTCCACGGAAAAAATGCCCCCATTTGCAATGACAGGTATGGAAACTGCCGCTTTTGCCTGTTCAATCTCTTTTCTATATGGTTCTCCGTCATACATCATACTCCGGCTTCGTCCATGAATCGTAATCATATCTGCGCCGGCATCCTCACATATTCGGGCAAATTCAGCAGCAAACAGTTCCTCTTCCCGAATACCCACACGGCATTTTACCGTTATGATTTTTCCACTCTTTTTACAGCCCCGTATAATCGCCGCCGCCCTCTTCTTATCCAGCATCAGCGCACTTCCTTCACCGCTTTTAAAGACATTGGGAACAGGACACCCCATATTGATGTCAATGATATCAAAATCTTCTAAGAGTTCACTTTTTGCCATCATCTCCATCACAGCGGGATTACCGCCAAGAAGCTGGACTGCCTTGACCGGCTCGTCTTTTGCCGTAAGAAGGAGGCGTTTTGTTGCCCTGTCATTATATTTCAGGGCATTGGCACTGCACATTTCCGTAAAACATAATCCCGCACCAAGCTCATATGCCAGCATCCGAAACGGATAACAGGTATACCCTGCAAGAGGCGCCATCAACACATTTGACGGAAGAAGCAGTCCGCCTACACGGATTGGTCTGATATCTAAAGCCGGCAGTATCTGCATATGGTTTTCCTTCCTTTTCCTATTACAAAATACCAACTTCTTCATTTTACCTAAAATACTTACACTTCTCCAAATAAAATTGCTGCTCTTTCTCGAAAAGTGCAATCAACTTATCCAACATCTTTTCTTCCCTATACACTTTCAACGCATCCAAATACGCATCTCTATTGATATCTTCAATCACAACCGGCACAATTCCATTCTTCAGACACTCCCTGAAAAGAATTAATCTACCCGTCCTGCCGTTTCCATCCTGAAAGGGATGGATGCTCTCATATCTCGCATGAAACTCAGCTAATACAGAAATATTTCCGTTCTGATTACGATACCAATCTATTAGCAGAAACATTTCCTTCGCAACATTCTCCGGTCTTACTGTCTGATACATACCAATCATATTAGGACGTTTTTTATAATCACCAATCGCATATCCATTGGCACGATCCTCAAATACGCCGGACTTCAATTCATTATGGAACTGCTTGATTAATTCTTGTGTCAACGGTTCCTCTATTGTATCCAACATTTTATTAAACATTAAGAAATGTCCGTTCATTTCTTCCACATCTTTTGCTCTATAATAGTCATCAGATTTGGGCAGAGTGCCATTATCAAACAAAGAAGCTGTTTGTTCCTCAGTCAGTGTACTTCCTTCAATCTTATTTGAGTTATAAGCAAGTAAACGCTGTGTATAAGCATACACACCGGAGCGATCAAATTTTTCTCTTTCTATCTTAAATCTTTCTAAAAGGAAGTCCAGAAAATCTTTATCTACATCATTGTTCATACTATCTCTCCTTCCATATTTATTCTGCTTATTTTACTTGAACATATCCACACTTTCACCCTTACTTGTGATACGGCGCCCCGCTTATAATCCGGTAGCCACGGTATATCTGCTCACACAAAATCACACGCATAAGCTGATGTGGAAAGGTCATATCCGAAAAACTCAATTTAAAATCGGCTCTCTTTATGACTGCTTCATGCAGCCCAAGGGAGCCTCCAATGACAAACTGTATATGGCTTTTTCCGGAAAGCCCTGTTTTTTGCAGCAGTTCTGCAAATGCAACGGAATCCAGCTTTTGTCCTTTGATGACAAGGGCAATGACAAAAGCATCCTCCTTTAATTTGGAGAGCAGTCTTTCGCCTTCTTTTTTCTTAATCTGCTCCTCTATCAAAGCACTGGCTCCATCCGGCGTCTTTTAATATACGACCTCGACTATCTCAGTTTTGCAGTAGAACGAGAGACGCTTGCAGTATTACTCTACCAGTCTCTTATACACAACTC
>CAMWLB010000023.1 GCA_947174985.1 uncultured Lachnospiraceae bacterium
GGCATCCATGGCTTCCTTCCGGTCCTCCTCAAAGGCATTGGCTGTCATCGCCACAATCGGAATCGCCGCCTTGGCAGGATCATCCAGTTTCCGGATGGCTCTTGTGGCCTGATAGCCGTTCATAATGGGCATCTGGACATCCATCAGGATCAAATCATAGGTGCCTGCAGGCTTCTCTTTCATCATCTCTACCGCGATGCTTCCATCATCTGCTGTATCAACGAGGAAGCCTTCCGCCTCCAAAATCGTCTGCGCAATCTCCTGATTCAGTTCATTATCTTCCACCAACAGGACTTTCTTTCCTTCAAAGTGCGGCGCGGAGTTTTCTGTTTCTTCCTCGCTTTCCTGTTCCGTGTAGGGCGCTGTCAGAATATTCCGCAGCTCTGAAAGGAATATCGGCTTAGAGCAGAATGCCGTAACGCCGGCCTCTCTGGCCTCCTCCTCGATGTCTGACCAGTCGTAAGCAGTCAGTATAATAATAGGCGTCACATCTCCAATCACCCTGCGGATTCGACGGACAAGCTCTATACCGTTCATATCCGGCATCATCCAGTCAATGATATATGCACTATACGGCTCGTTTTGCTCCAATGCAAACTCCGTACGAATCACTGCCTCTTTTCCCAAGGTCGTCCAGTCGGGATGCATACCGATGGCGGAGAGCATTTTGCTGACGCTGACGCAGGTATTCACGTCATCGTCCACCACCAGAGCCCTGAGATCTGCTAACTGTTCCACCCGCTGGAATTGCTGGGGGCTGTCAGCAATCCGGAAACAGAGCTTTACGGTAAACTCCGAACCCTTTCCTTCCTCGCTTTCTACCGTAATCGTACCGCCCATCATGTCCACAATGTTTTTGGTGATGGCTAACCCCAAACCGGTTCCCTGAATACCGCTTACAGTGGCGGTCTGTTCCCGCTCGAAGGGTTCAAAAACGTGTTTTAAAAATTCGCGGCTCATGCCGATACCGGTATCCTTGACCCTGAATTCGTATGAAGCGCAGCCCTCCTGTGCTTCGGAAAGCTGGACAATGCGGACACTTACCATGCCGCCGGGCTTTGTATATTTCATGGCATTGCTCAGAATATTCAGAAGCACCTGATTCAGCCTAAGCTTGTCACAGATGATCGTCTCGTTTACCACATCCAGCGTGTCAATGTAAAATTCAAGCTGCTTTGATTTCACATCTGCCTGCACAATGGTCTTCAAATCGTGCATAATTTCCGGAAGACTGGCCTCTTTTTCCTCAATCTTAACCTTGCCGCTCTCAATCCGGCTCATGTCCAGCACATCGTTTATCAGGCTCAGCAGATGGTTGCTGGAAGTCATGATCTTGCCCAGATAATCCTGTATCTGCGCCTTATTGTCAATATGAGTCACCGCCAGAGAAGTAAATCCGATGATGGCATTCATGGGCGTGCGGATATCGTGGGACATATTATTCAGGAAGGTAGTCTTGGCATTGTTGGCATATTGAGCCTGCGCCAGCGCCTCCGCCAAAACCTCCTTCTGCTCCTGCTCCCTGCGGATCATTTCGTCAATATTCCGGAAGCCCGCAAGGATAAAGCCGTCCTGTCCCGAGTCGCTCTCTCCCATTTTTACATAAGTATATTGAAAATGATGAACTTCTCCGTCCGTCTGTATGCGGTAGCTCCCCGTGTATTCCCCGTCCGAGTCCAGCTTCTCCCTGACTGTTTCCAGAGAAAGAGCCTCAGTGAGATACTGCTGGTCCTCCGGATGGACACGATCGCTGATGTATCGGGCCAAAACCGGCGCATATGGATTCTCTTCTTTGGATTCCTTTTTCAATCCCTCCGTCACATAACCATCCAATTTCACAATTCTGGCTGTAGCACGCTCCGCACTGATGGCAAAAATATTCGTATAGTCGCGGCTCAGCGCTTCTACAATGGCAAGCTGCTCTCCCAGCTCCCTGTTTGAACGCTCCGTTGCATTTAAAAGCTTCCTGTTCCACCGCCCCCTCAGAAAAAGTGTCAGAATGACACAAATGATCAAAGCTACGCCCAGAGCTACAGCAACCATCACCTTCGGATTCCCCTGCATATATTGCAGAAGGCTCATATCCCCGGCAGTATAGGAGGTATATTTTAAAACCAGTTGATTCAGCATACCCTCCGGCATCTGCTGGATACACTTATTCAGTATAGTGATCAGTTCATGATCCGTGCTTTCACGAACATACATCCGAAATTCCACGTTCATATCATTCACTATACTGTAATACAGGGAATTGGTAGTGTCATGGTTCACAAACAACTGTGCCGCATAGGCATATACATATGCGGCGTCCGCCTCTCTGTTCAGGACAGCCTGCAGCGCAGCCTCTCTGGTTGGATAGCTCAAAAATGCAACATCTTCCGGAAGCTCCGGCAAAACAAAATTTTCTCTCCAGGAATCTGTTATGGCAACCTTTTTGACATCTCCGTCGAAATCCTGTCTTGTCACCCTTGCCACGCCCGTCGTCATGTAAGGGTCCGTATTAAATCCGCGGTAAGCGGCTTCTTCCATAATGCCGCCGTCGCTAATCCTGTCAATGACCACATCCACGCCGTTGGCATCCGCTATAGCATCATAGGCCTTCCTATCCTCCGGCACTACGATTTCATAGGGCAGTCCGGCCAATTCCATGACACAGGCAAAATAATCCGGCAGAATACCTTTTAATTCCCCGTCTTCCACATAGGAGTAGGGCTCCCTGTCGCCGAGCGCAATTACGGTAATCGTCTTCTCTCCCGAAAGAACTTCCTGAATATAGGCCTGCTCACGCTCTGTAAAGGTGAACGCAAGAGAAGCGACCGAACCGTAGTACCGATAAAACAGCACATTTTCCCAGTCTCCCTCATGCAGATCCATCTGAATAATGGCATAGTTGATTTCGTCAAGCAGTTCTTTGTCATCTTTCCTGACAATTGCGTAAAAGTTATCCGTCTGGATAATGTCCAGCGTCTTTTCGTTTTCCGCCTTTCTTAAGTTACTGGAAAGGATCGCATCAATTTCGCCATTCTGCAGAGCGGCCACAAGGGCATCTGCATCATCGTATTCTTTTGTTTGATAGGAAAATCCCTTCTCCTCTGCAAACTCCACCAGACTCTGGTTCTGACTGCTTCCCGTCAGCAGTCCCACCGTCATTCCATTATAAGAATTGTAATCACCGCTGCGCCGCTCTGTATTATCGGCCCGAACCGAGAGAACGGTACTATTTCTGCCGATAGGAAGAGAAAAGGCAAATTTCTCCTCCCGCTCCGAAGTCTTTCGGGCAGTGGTTACTATGTCTATCTCACCGTTTTCCAGCATAGTCAGCATTTCACCCCAGGAGTTGTCATAGCCTGTGTACTGAAAATTCAGATGCGAATATTCGGATACGAGTTCAAGAAATTCGATGCCGTAGCCGGTCAGCCTGCCCTCTTCGTCCTTCATGTGATAACCCTCAAAATAGAAGATGCCGGCTTTCACTGTCCGGTTATTGGACTGTCCGTCGTCGGCTGTTACTGTCATAAAATTGGATATGATAAAGATTAAGCCTGCCATAAATGCGGCAATTCTTCTGTACATCCTGTTTACAACCTGCATCAATCCTTTCTTCCGGGTACTCTCGATTTTTGAGAACGCCTTTCCTCTTTTTTGAATATTCTTCACGACTACATCTCCTTATCAATTCAATAGTATGATGAACTTTATCTAAAAGTGACAAAACCTTTTTTAACATTACTTCATAAATTGTCTAAGTATGTCTGTTAACTTATCCTGCCGGCAACTTTCATACTATGTCTTTATGTCCGTATAAGGAATTTAATTAATGAATAAAAACTCAGACTAATTATAGCAAAAGCTATCTGTAGATTCAACAAATTTCAATCAATTCTTCCTGCCTGTTTTATTTTGTGTTATAATAATTGCCAGCTTACATTTTATTCAAATGCAGGAGAAAAAATTATGCTTGATCAAAAAGGATTTGATTTATGGGCGGACGGATATGACAAGTCCGTAGGTCTTTCTGAAGAAGATAACAGCTACCCGTTTGCAGGCTATAAAAAGGTACTGTCATCGATATACAATATGGTTCTGTGCAGGGAAAAGCCAACCGTCCTTGATATCGGTTTTGGCACCGGCACACTGACTGCAAAGCTTTATGCGCATGGGTGTGAAATATACGGACAGGACTTTTCAGACAGAATGATTGCACTGGCAAAAGAAAAAATACCGGACGCCCACCTCTACCAAGGGGATTTTTCGCAGGGCCTTGCCGTGCCCCTTTTGCAGAAATCTTATGACTTTATTATCGCGACCTATTCGCTCCATCATTTGACCGATGAGCAGAAAATAACCTTTCTCCGATCTCTGCGCGGGCTGCTCGCGGACGGCGGTAAGATTCTCATAGGCGACGTTGCGTTTCAAACCAAAGCGGATATGGAAGCGTGCCGTCAGGCCGTGGGTGAGGAATGGGATGATGAGGAATTTTATTTTGTAGCCGAAGAACTGCAAAAGGAGTTTCCGGATATCCGGTTTGAGGCAATCTCGTACTGCGCGGGGGTATTTATTTTGCCAAACGCATAGTTTAGGAAATTGCGAAACTTTCTTGCAGGCTACAGGAAATAGTCAATAAAGACAAAAACGGGCAACTTGCCACTGCTTCGGAGTCCGTTTTTGTCTTTATTGACTGTTTCCGCCACTTGCAAAATAAATTTCACGATTACCTAAAAGTCATAACGGGAAGAAAGGAGCATGGCATAATGGGAAAACTGCGGAAAAAATTTTTTATCTGTTTTTTGGGAAGCCTCCTCTTCCTGTCTGCCTGCAGTTCCCATGCAACGCGGGACGGGGCGGCGGTTCGAGATACCGTAAAGCAGGGCTATGCGGAAGCTGACACCGGAGAAACGGAGCCGAATGTGCCTGATACGGAAACATCGGATTCAAAACCGGAGGATGGAGAATCTCCTGCCGTATTTTACGAGTTTGGACCGCTTCCCGAACCCACAAGGCAGGGCTATGCGGAATACGCCGCCGTATTACTGGAGGACGCAGCATTTTATGATGCCACGACGCAGGAATACCGGCATTTAAGCGACTATATGCCGCCGCTTTTCAAGCACAGGCTTCTTAGTACGTCGGACTTCTGCCTCTCAGATATAGACAACGATGGCGTGAACGAGGTTTTTCTGCAGTACGACAGTCTGGATTCTTATCTGGTGTTTGACTATGAGGAGGATACTATATACGGCTACTGCTTCCATCAGCCTGAACTGTATTATCTGAAATATTATTTAGAAGTCTATGAAGATATCGGTCCCTGCATAGAACTGCGGAGCGATGGAACTTTTTGCAAAATCCTTTTTTCTCATGGGGAATACACGCTGATACCCATACCCGAACCGGATTCAGAGAACGGTGAATACACTGTATGGTATGCTTTTACCACGGAAAACCTTTTGGAAGTATTCCGACCCGATGAGTTAGCTGCCTATCTGGCAGAGCAGGAAGCGCTGACGGCGGAATGGACAAAGGGCTGGAAGGAAGAAGGCGAGGCATGGGAAGCCTTTTTAAGAGTTTTAAACGGTGATTTTACCCTGATTACAGATGTGGAAACCAGGTATTGGCTCGGACATCACTATTGGGAGGATATCGAAGAGTTTGGAGCTTGTACATGGAAATATGTTTTACTGGAAGACAATCTCGGAAGACAGAGCCTGTTTATGCAATCTGACGAAGTATACGACTCTGACTTCTCGGCGCTGCTGTATTATGACGACGGGGAGCTGATATGCGCCGCTCTGGACATAGGGTATTACCACGATTTCTATGTCCCGCTTCGGGACGGGAAACTATTGTATATTTATGATTACTATAACACCACAGAGGAATCCATCATACAGATAAACACTGAATTTGAATATGTGTGGGAAACAGCATATGACACAATCCGGATTTATTATGAAATGTATGAAGAGTGTGATGACCCGAATAGTCAATATCAGTATTTTGCCGAACACTACGATGTTATCACAGGAATCGGTGAATACTATTTTGTGACAGAATCCAATGTCAGAACATATCAGGCGGAAGAAATAAGTATATCCACGAAAGAGCGGTGGGAAATTGAAAAGCTGTTCGACGAGAGGATTGTGCCGGATAACGCATGGAGAACCTGCCCTGAAAAGACAGACGCTGTCCTGCTGAATCTGGAGCAATTATTTGCAGAATATGATAGTCACAGTTCCTCCTGGTATCCCCTTGATTTTTTATATGCAGATTTTGAAAAAGATGGAAAAACTGCTGCCTTCGCTTTTAACGGAACTATTTGTCAGAGCGCGGAAATGTCCGATTTCCACTCTTATACATGGCCCTTTATGAGCTTTAGCGGTTCTGTCTGGTATGTGGATGAACAAGGCTGCACCCTGTTGGAAGAAGAAATAACAACGGACGGCTATAAGCCAACCATCATTTCATACGAGGACGAACGCCATCTTCTCTACACGGCACAACGCTATCAGGACAGTCACTATCAATCCCTTATGTCCTACGTCTGGGCGGTGCGGGATGGCAAACCCACACTGCTGTTTGAAACGCCGGGCTTCTGCAGGGTGGAGAACGGAAAACTAGTGTGCACAGATACCATCGAGGCGGCTGTCGAAGAGGACGACACCACGGAAAAGCGGTATTTTTACTGGGATGCCGCTTCAGGAACTTATAAAGAAGAATAAAACATGTATGGAGGATTGTCTTATGCTCAAACCAAAGAAAGTTTCAGATTCATTGACCGAACAGGTCCATATCGTCATTTCCCCCGATATTAACAGCTTTGGACGGCTTTTCGGCGGACAACTTTTAAAATGGATAGACGAGGTTGCAGGCGCAACGGCAAGAAGGCATTGCGGGCGGAATGCCACAACTGCCGCTATCGACAACCTGCAGTTTAAGTCCGGCGCCTTTTTAAACGACGTCATTGTGCTGATTGGCAGGGTTACCTATGTGGGGCGTACCTCCATGGAAATCCGCGTGGACACCTACAAGGAGGCGGACGACGGCACCCGCACGCCCATCAACCGTGCCCATTTTGTCATGGTCTGCATGGGTGATGACGACAAGCCGACGGAAGCGCCTCCACTGGTTCTGGAAACTCCCGCCGAACAGATGGAGTGGGAAAATGCAAAAAAACGCCATGAACTCCGGCTCACCCGCAGAAAAGAAGGATTTTAAGGAAACGTTTCTTTACCACTCTTTAAAACTGATATTTAAATCTACATCGCCTCCGATACCGTCAATCCTTCCCGTATCCGAATACTGCCATACGGCATATTCATAGGGGAAGTACAAATTAATATCGTAGTAGGCAAACCATTTGTCCACATCTTCAAATTCCGCCATGTTAATCAACACGCTCCACATTTCCATGTTGGCATAAATCATGGGGGTATAGCCTGCCTCCTTGATTCTGTCTATGAAAATGTGCGCCATTCTGGTCCGTTCTTCCACACTGAGCTGGTTCATGCGTCCATCTGGATCGCCCGTTTTTTCCACGTCGTACACAATCGGATAAGACACATCATAGCCCGCTATGGTCTCCAGTACCAAATCCGCTTCCTCAAGTGCCTCCTCGTCTGTAATTGCCTGTGAAAAGAAGTACACGCCGACCTTGATGCCCGCCGCTGACGCGCCTTTTACATTGTCCTCAAACTTTTCGTCCAGAACAAGCTTGCCTTCCTGTCCGTAGCCCCTGACGCCGACACGGATAAAGACATACTCCACGCCCTGTGCCGCCACCTTATTCCAGTCGATATTTCCCTGATAGCGGGACACATCAATGCCCTTGTGAGATACTACTTCGCCGTTTTCCACATACTGCAGTTCTCCTGTCTCCAGCACCTGCAGATTCTCCTGCAAGAGACTGTGCTGCTTCAAATCGTCGCGGATAGGCACGAAATGAAACCTGCCGTTGCTGACCACCACGATATGATTCGGATAAAAGGGACGCAGCGTGCTCACTGTCGAAGTTCCGCCTTCCAGACTCTGCAGTATCTGGTTTAGAATGGAATCGGATGTCTCCGCCCTCGCACTCTGCTCCGCCTGTGCGACAGCCTCCGCCAGCATAAGGTTGACCTCTTCCTCCGAATACATCACCACATCAATCTCCGCATTCGCTTCCACCGCTTCGTCCTTCTGCCGTATCTTATCGTATATCAGCAACGCCGCTACCACTACCACCGTCATCGCAACCAGACAAGCCAGAATTGTCATTATGTAAAACGTAATTTCCTTTTTCTTTCGATTCATATTTCCTCATTTCTACCCTATAGGTAATTGTATTGTCTGCCGTCAATATAGTCTCATTATACCCTATAACCGGCACAATTGGAAAGTGGAAAGTAAAGGTTTTCAGAATATCTTAAGATATTAACGCCGCATAGCTTTTTACACCATCAGTTCTCCCCGCATACGGAGCAGGATTTTTTTCTCCATGCGGCTTACCTGCACCTGGCTGATTCCCATTTTTCCGGCGACCTCCGACTGGGTTTTGTCCTGAAAATAGCGCATCCGAATCAGCTCCTGCTCCTTCTCTGAAAGAGAATCCAGAAGCTGTTTTAAAAGCAGCCTGTTTAACACCTGCTCTTTTTCATAATCTCCCGTGTTGTCCCCTGCTGCCATTTTCGCACCGCCAGAGCCGCCAGCCAGTTTGTCCACCAGAAAGATTTCGCTGCCGTCCGACTGGTAGACTGATTTATAGATGGACTCCACCTCTGTTCCCGCCTCCAGTGCCTGCGCAATTTCTTCTGTGGTAAGCCCTGCCTCTTCTGCCACCTCAAGAAGCAGCGGCTCCCGCCCCAGCTTACCCGTCAGACGCTCCATCGCGGCTTTCGCCTTCATACCGTTTTCCTTTAACGTCCTGCTCACCTTAATCATGCCGTCATCCCGCAGAAAGCGTTTGATTTCTCCCATTATCATGGGCACCGCATAAGTGGAAAACTTTACCTCAAAGGATAAATCAAACTTGTCTATCGCCTTTATCAGCCCGATGGTGCCTATCTGAAACAAGTCCTCCGTGTCATACCCCCTGCCCGCGAACCGCTTTACAATGTGATGTACCAGCCCTAAATTGTTCTCTATCAGTATATCTCTTGCCTTTTTATCCCCTGCCTGTGATTTTGCGATTAATACTGATATTTCTTCCATTCCGCAGGTCTATTCCTCCCCCTGTATAAAGTTGCTGCACCCTAATTTTTTCTGCATACGGACAATCGTTCCCACAAGGGGCTTCGACTCTACCTCCAAATCGTCCATAAACGCCTCCATAAAGGCAAAGCCCATACCCGAACGCTCCAGCTCCGGCTTGCTTGTATAGAGCGGTTCCATCGCTTTGTCCAAATCTTCAATGCCGATGCCCTTGTCCTCTATCTCAATATGCAGGATATCCCCTTCGATACGGCAGCGGATATAGACCTTCCCTTCCTGCACCTTCACATGTACCGGCTTTAACTCGCCATGCCTGCCGTAGCCGTAGACATTTTCGTAACCGTGGATAATGGCGTTCGTGACCGCCTCGGATACCGCTGTCTTGACATCGGCAAGCTCCTCCACCGTTGGATTTAAAGGTGTGATAAACGCCGCCACCGCTACTCTGGCAAAACTTTCATTGGTAGATACTGCATCAAATTCCAACGCCATTTCATTCTTCATACTGCCCCCTCCCTGTACTGCAACCATCTCTTTCTGTTTGATTTCTATCATCTGTCCTGAAACCCTCCTATTCCATAATCTCGATAATTTTATGCAAACCGGACATATGCAGAATCCGTTTTATCTGCCTGTCCGCATGAATGGCAAATACTTTCCCGCCAAAACACGCAATTTTCTTGTATCTTCCCATGATGATGCCAATGCCGGAGGAATCCATGAAGCGGGTATCCTCAAAATCAAATACCACATTGCTCACCTGCTCCCGCAAAATGTATTTGTCCGCATTTTCACTGATATAAGCAGACTTGTGGTGGTCTACTTCCTCGGGAAGCTTCACGCAGAGGTAATTGTCAATCACTTTAAAATCGTCCATTTCCCTTCTCTCCTTTCAAAAAATTCTACGAAAAAAGAGAGCCTATAGTCACTATAAACTCTCTTTCGTGTTTTATATATTTTCTTGTGTTTTCTTTGCTGCTTATTTTAATTACTGTTCAGTTCATTGATATAAGTTCTTGCTCTTGAAGCACGATTTGTCCCGGGAAACAGCTCAATCACTTTCTCGTAGACTTCTATTGCTTCTACCTTCATACCGGCTCTTCTGTAGGCGTTGCCCAACGTAAAAAGTGCATCTCCGTTTGTCTCGTCGTAATTGACCGCCTTGGTAAGGTCGGCAATGGCGGTATCATAATCTTCGTCATTGTACGCCGCATTGCCGGAAGCATAATAAACAGTCGAAAGCTCAGGACCTATCTTCACTAACAGGTTATTGTACAAGCGCTGGAACGGCTCCGACATCCCCTGCATATCGCCTACATTGGCAACAGCCTCGTCCAGATAGGCCTCCGTTGCTGCGGCATCCGCAGTCTCCAGATACTCGGAGGCTCCCTGCAGCAGGATATCGATGGTTCGCAGCGTACCATCCGTGCCCACATAGGCGTCGAGCTCCTCGTGCAGCCTGCTGTTTTCACCCGTCATTTCATCTATGGTCTGCTGCATGGTAGCTATCGTCGCCGTCTTGACATCCATCTCATCGCCAATGGTGCGTATCTCATCCTGTGCCTTGGCACGCTCTCTGTTAACCGCCGCAGGCAGAATCAAAAAGAACATGGAAGCAATCCCCAGCACAAGCCCGATACCCACATTAAACAGCGTGCTTATACCTGTATTTTTGGGCTCCTTAAAGTTCTTAGGCTGAATGATAATCTCATTGTCACTCTGATACCTGATTGCATTTTCACTCTTCTTTTTCTGAGCGCCTCTGCCCTGCTCGTCCAATGCAAGCATTTTTTCTACTTCTCTTAAGTAGCGAAGTGTCTGCGTATTGTTAATGTCTATTTTACAGCACTTGTCCAACTCCCGTTTCGCGCGCTCCCACTGCTCGCTGTCGATGTAGAGCAGTGCCAGTAGCTGATGTGCCCGGACAAAACGCGGATTTAAGGACAAAACCTTTTTGAGCTGTATGATCGCCAAATCCTTGCTTCCCTGATTACAGTACACAAGCGCCTGGTTGTACTTCTTGATGGTCTGGTTTATGGTGTCCAGTCTTGTCGCGTTGTTCTGTATCATGTCAATGTAATCGTCCGCAATATTCTTCTGCGGGCGCAGATTCTTTGAGATGACCCACTCGCTCAATGCTGCGACAACCTCGCCCATCTCAAAAAAAACAAGCCCTAAGAGGTTACGCGCCTCCACATTGTTTTTATTAAATTTTAAACTCTGCCGCAAACTTGCAACCGCACCAGTCAAATCACGGACGCCCGCCTTCTCCAGTCCCTCGTTGTAATACATGTTGGACACTGCCAGAATTCTCTTGTACAAAGCAACGTCGGCGCCGCAGGCGGTACAATAATCATATTCAGATAAACGGCAGCCGCATTTATAACAATTCATGCCCCTTACTCCTCATACTCGTATTCTTCTTCCTCACTGGTTTCCTTGAGCATTTTTACCAAAATGTCCGCCATATCCGTCATATCCTGATTATAAATCGCTTCCTCCGCATCCTCTACCTCCAGACTCGGATGAAACTTCTTTAATTCCTCTTCAAAGTTAATCATAGTAACTCCTTTATCTCACCAACCAGATACAGGGAGCCCGCAATATAAAGCGCCTCTTTGTCTTTCTTTTGGGAAAGCAGCGTCCTAAAAGCCTCCCCCGCCGATTCATAGCAGGTCACACTGCAGCCTGTATCGCTAAATACATCCTCAAGTATACCCGTTTCCACCGCCCTCGTATTCCTGGGGCTGACCACGGAAATATCCGTAAACAGGCCGCTTGCGGCAATTTCCTCTGTCATAAATCTGTAATCCTTATCCTGCATAACGCCAAACAAAAGGCGCCGCCGCGCATATCCGTCCTGACTGACCGTCTCTAAAAGCGCCCTGATACCATCGCTGTTGTGCGCCCCGTCCAAATATACTTCCGGCAGGATTTCCTCCATGCGTCCCGCCCAGAAAGCGTCGGCAATCCCCTGCCGCACAGCCTCCTTGGTAAGCTTCCCCTCTCCTAAAACCACTTCAAGAGTCCGAAGCGCAAGCGTCGCATTTTCCATCTGATAGAAGGCACTCGTGTTCAAACGAAGCCTAATACTATCATAATAAAGGGATTGATAAGAAAAATCAATGCTTTTATGATTAAAATTTAAGAAAATATAATCGTTTTTCGACACAGAAAAGGCAGGTATTTGCAGATTTTTCGCGCATTTTGCCAAAACTGACGCTACTTGCGCATCTGTTTCCCAGTAAATAACCGGCGCGCCGGCCTGCATGATACCCGCCTTTTCCGCAGCTATCTCGGAAAGCGTGTTCCCCAGATATGCCGTGTGGTCCAGTCCCATATGCGTAATGACGGCAGCTTCTTTCTTTGTTACCGAATTGGTCGCATCCAGCCTGCCGCCAAGCCCCGTCTCCAGAATGATAAAATCCGGTTTCTTCTGCTCAAACCAGTACATAGCCATCAGATACACAAATTCAAAAAAGGAAGGGTGCAGCCTGGCTTCCTCCTGCGCATCGCCCGCCGCCTCTTCTTTTATGATTTCCCATATTTTTTCATAGGCGGATACAAACTCCTCCTCCGATATCATCTCGCTGCCAATGCAGATTCTCTCGCGCATGGACACAAGGTGGGGCGATGTAAACATTCCCACACTGTAACCCGCCGCCATCAGCACAGCGCGCAGATAGGCACAAACAGAACCTTTTCCGTTTGTGCCTGCCACATGGATAATGCGGCTGCCCCGCCCCGCATAAATCCGGCGAAGCAGCCTTCCTGTATCCTCTAACGTATGCTTTTCCCCAAACTTTGGGATATTTAAAATGTAGCTTTCCGCTTCCGTATATGCGCTCATCAATCTGCCTTTCCGATTTCCTTAAGCTGACCGATACGAACCCGCACTTCCTTTAACATGCCGGTGTACTTCTCCAGCTTTTCCTTTTCCTCCTCAACCTTTTGCGCAGGCGCTTTGGAAAGGAAACGTTCGTTTTTCAGCATACCTTCCGCACGTGCCAGCTCGCCTTCCAGACGTTTCTCCTCCTTGGAAAGACGCTCGATTTCCTGTGCGATATCGACAAGCTCCGCAAACGGAATATAGAGGGTTGCACCGGCAATTACCACAGAAACTGCATCCTCTGAGATGCCTTCTTTATCTTCCTTGATGAATACCTCTGAAGCATAGGCAAGGGAAGCAAAAAACAGCGCGCCCTCCTCAAAAGCATTGCGGATACTCTCGTCCACGCTGACTACATACACAGATGCCTTTCTGCCCTGCGCTACATTCATCTGCGCACGCACATTTCGAATACCGCGTACCGCTTCCTTAATTCTTCCGATATCGGTTTCTTCTTTTGCAAAACAGCGCTCCTCCTGATATACGGGCCACGAAGAAATCATAATGGATTCCTCCTCTGACTGCAGGGTACAGAAGATTTCCTCTGTGATAAAGGGCATATAAGGATGAAGCAGCTTTAACGCATCCAGAAGAACGGTCTTCAAGGTATAAAGCGCCGCGTTCTGGCTTGCCGCATCGTCGGAATTGTAAAGGCGGGGCTTTACCATCTCGATATACCAGTCGCAGAATTCGTCCCAGATAAAGTCATATACCTTCTGCACCGCAATACCGAGTTCAAAGCTCTCCATATTGTCGGTGACTTCCTTTACCAGACTGTTCAGCTTGCTCAGTATCCACTTGTCAACCGGCTCCAGGTCCCCTGCCGCGGGCGCATGGAGTGTCTTGCCCTCCATATTCATCATGATAAAGCGGGATGCATTCCACACCTTATTGGCAAAATTGCGGGAAGCCTCCACCCTCTCATAATAGAAACGCATGTCGTTGCCGGGCGCATTGCCGGTAATCAAGGTGAGACGCAGGGCGTCCGCGCCGTATTTTTCAATAATCTCCAGCGGGTCAATACCGTTCCCCAGCGATTTGGACATCTTTCTTCCCTGGCTGTCGCGCACCAGTCCGTGGAAAAGCACCGTCTTAAAAGGCTTCTCCTTCATCTGCTCATAGCCGGAGAATATCATACGGATAACCCAGAAGAAAATAATATCGTAGCCCGTCACCAGCACATCCGTGGGATAGAAATAGGCAAGGTCTTCTGTTTTTTCCGGCCATCCCAGCGTGGAAAAAGGCCAGAGTGCGGAAGAAAACCAGGTATCCAGCGTATCCGGGTCCTGTGTAAAATGCGTTCCGCCGCATTTCGGACAGGTCTTTGGCATTTCAGTCGCCACCACGACTTCTTTACAGTCGTCACAGTAATATGCCGGAATCCGGTGTCCCCACCAAAGCTGGCGGCTGATACACCAGTCCCTGATATTATCCGTCCAGTTGAAATACGTCTTTTCCATGCGCTCCGGTATCAGTTTCACTTCACCGTTCTTCACTGCGTCCACGGCGGGTTTTATCAGTTCATCCATTTTGACAAACCACTGCTCTTTTACCAGCGGCTCAATGGTGGTGCTGCAGCGGTCATGGGTTCCTACATTGTGGGAATAGTCCTCTATTTTTACCAAAAGCCCCATCTCGTCCAGTTCTTTTACAATGGCTGCTCTCGCCGCATAGCGCTCCATGCCTGCAAAACGTCCTCCGTTTTCGTTGATGGTCGCGTCGTCGTTCATCACATTAATAATGGGCAGATTGTGCCGCTTGCCCACTTCAAAGTCATTGGGGTCGTGTGCCGGCGTAATCTTTACCACACCCGTACCAAATTCCATGTCAACATATCCGTCGGCAACGATGGGCATCTCCCTGTTCATAATGGGAAGCATCACCTTCCTGCCGATTAAGTGCTGATAGCGGGCGTCATCGGGATTGACTGCCACCGCCGTATCTCCCAGCATGGTTTCGGGACGTGTGGTTGCAAACTCCAGAAATTCCGTAGTGCTCACGCTGCCGTCCGCCTCAATAAGAGGGTACTTGATATGCCACAGATGCCCCGCCTGCTCCTCATATTCCACTTCCGCGTCGGAGATGGAGGTATTGCAGACCGGACACCAGTTGATGATGCGGGCGCCCTTGTAAATCCAGCCTTTTTCGTGCATTTTGCAAAACACTTCCGTAACTGCCTTATTGCAGCCCTCATCCATGGTAAAGCGCTCCCTGTCCCAGTCACAGGAAGAGCCAAGCTTTTTCAACTGGGAAATAATTCTGCCGCCGTACTCCTTCTTCCAGTCCCACGCGCGCTCTAAGAATTTCTCCCTGCCAAGGTCATGCTTGTCGATGCCCTCTTCTTTCAGCTTCTCTATAATTTTAACCTCGGTCGCAATACTGGCGTGATCCGTTCCGGGCTGCCAGAGGGCATTGTAGCCCTGCATCCGCTTGAAGCGAATCAGGATATCCTGCATGGTATTATCAAGCGCATGTCCCATATGAAGCTGTCCCGTGATATTTGGGGGCGGAATCACAATCGTAAAAGGCTTCTTCTCGTAATCCACCTCCGCGTGAAAATACTTTTTGTCCATCCATTTCTGATACAGTCTGTCCTCTATGCCCTGCGGGTCATAGGTTTTTGCCAATTCTTTGCTCATAGGTCCTCCTTTTTTTGACGCATAAAAAAGCCCCTTGCCGATATTTACCGGCAAAGGGCGATTTCTCGCGGTACCACCTTTGTTCGCAGCCTAGGCTGCCTCAGCGACTTCCACTAAAGTCTCGTCCTGTAACGGGGACGGGGCGTGAGGACTTACTCCGCATACGCTTTCTGCCCTCCGGTTCCAAAACTACCTTCCATATCCCTTCCTTTGGACAGCCTCGCAGCCGGCGTAAGCCGAGCCGTCCTCTCTGATAAGGGGTAATATGTACTCCTTTTTGTCTCTACCTTTTTCATTTAATTTCTTTACACTATAATCGTATCACCGCATTTTGTCAAGCAAAAACGCTCGTCTGCTGTCCTATTTTGCTGCGGGAGTTCCACACTTGGTGCAGAATGCGCCGCCATTTAAAGGATTGCCGCAGTTTGCACATACATCAGCCGCCGGCTGTGCAGGTGCTGCAGGCTGAACCGGCTGTGCGGGTGCTACAGGCTGCATAGGCTGAACCGGCTGCTGCATAGGCTGTGCAGGCTGCATCGGCTGCTGATAAACCGGCTGCTGCTTTACGGTTATCTTGCCATATGCCCAGTTTGCAAACTTGTCTGCAAGAGGAACTCCTGCTTCTTTGCCCCCTGCTACCTTTACCAGTCCGATAATGGCAAATACTAAAATAATGATTGCTATTACAGACTGCACAATACTTACGATGGTTCCCCAAACAGTTCCAAAAAAGGGAATTCTGTAGAAGAAATCGAACAAACCAAAAAATGTACCAATCACACCAGATACAAACTGAAGACAAACTGCCTGAATCACCTGTCTGCCTGCCCACTCATCCTTCTCTCCTACGATAACCACACCTGCCAGTAAAATCAATGCAGTCGAATACCCCAGAATTGCAAAAATAAATGCTGCTACTGCATAGAATGACAGCCTAACGCCAAATTTTCCTTTTTCCATCTGAAAAATCCCTCCTTAAAATTATCTTTCTTAACTATGTAGTAAGCGATTCAAAATTCGCTTATCTTTTATTATATACTGCCTGTGGATTTTCGTCAATTTCATTTTACGCCGTCTTCGTCACAAACTTGGTCCAAGATGCCACGTTGCAAATTCCGAAAGCATTAACATTTTCCCATGTTACCACCTGCCTCTGTTTCTTTCTCCAACAAATGCTGATATGTCATATCTATGCCAAATGCGCCTAACGGAGCAGTAATTATGATTGACAATACGGCTACCGACAACACAATATTTCCGCAAGGCAGACCCAAAGATAATGGAACGGAACCAATAGCAGCTTGAACCGTAGCCTTTGGAAGATAGGCAATGACGCAGAATATCTTTTCTTTTAAGTTGAGTTTTGTACCGATTAAGCACAAATAAACGCCAACCGAACGGAATATAAGCGCAATAATAATCAAAAAAACAGCACCAAGTCCTGCTTCCAAAGTATAACGAATATCAACCGCTGCCCCCACAAGCACAAACAAAATAACCTCAGCGGCAATCCACAGCTTGCCAAATTTTTCAGAAAGGCGAGCCGAGACAGAAGCAGCACTTTTTACCTGTAACATACAAGCCATGCTCATAACTGCAAGAAGTCCGGAAACAGGGATAATATTTTTCAGCCATTCTTCCATGGCGATCAGCAAAAAAGCTGTTCCCAGGACAATAATAACTTTTATGCTGTTGCGTACATATTGCCTATGTGCATATTGGGTTTCAAAAAAAGCAGACAGAAAAAACCCCACAACTGCCCCAATAAATATGCCTGAAATAATCGAAATGGGAATGTTGATAAACTCCACAATGTTTACTGAATTTCCTTGTGCCATTCCGATAAAGGTCGAAAACAGCACAATGACAAAAACATCATCTAAGGACGCTCCGGCTAAAATAAGCTGCGGAATACCTTTTTTTGTTCCGTATTTTGTTTCCATAAGCTGTACCATTCTAGGCACAACAACTGCCGGAGATACCGCACCGAGTACCGCACCCATGATAGCGGCATCAATCAGTGTTACTCCAAGGACAGACGGCGCAAACAGGACAAATGCCAGTATCTCAAAAACTGCGGGTAAAAAGGACATTAAGACCGCCGGACGCCCTACTTTTTTTAAGTCGCTGAGATTTAAGGATAATCCGGCTTTGACTAAAATAATCACTAAAGCCATTTGCCGCAAATCAGCAGATATACCCAAAATTGAAACATCTAAAAGATTAAGTACATACTGCCCTAAAACGATCCCCGTAACCAACATACCAATAATACGGGGAAGTTTTATTTTTTGGCAAATGGAAGCCATAGCAAGACCGACAAGAAAAATAAGTGCAAGTGATGTCAACATGAATAATCCTCCTTTTGAACATAAAAAAAGCCAATGTCTTTCTGCGATAGTTATAATCACAGAAGTCATCAGCTTAATAAAAGCGGTTTAGGTTTCCCTAGGGAGAACTTCATTCCCTTTTTGCACTTTAACAAAAAAAGTGATAAATGTCAATGCCTGTGAGGATTTTTTGTTATTCACTTGTGATAATGTCACCTTAAGATTCACTTGAGATTATGTC
>CAMWLB010000024.1 GCA_947174985.1 uncultured Lachnospiraceae bacterium
GAAAAAAATCTGACACAGGAACAATTGGCTGAAAAACTCGGAGTTTCCAATAAAACCATTTCAAAGTGGGAAACAGGTAAATGTATGCCGGATTATGGAGTGGTAAAAAGTTTGTGTGAAGAATTAGAAATTACGGTCGCTGAACTGATGGATGGTGAGGAAGCAGAAGAAAAGAGTGTACGTGCATATGATGATGAGCATATTATGGATTTGTTAAGGCGGACACAAGAATTGGAGAAGCAAAAAAATCTATTATATGGAATTTTGCTAATCGTAATGGGAATTGCTTTACAGGCACTTTCCCATACTTTCGGAGGTTCTCAGGTAAAAGACTTCTTTTCGGGGCTTCTTTTGGGAATATCAATCGTTGAAATGCTGGCTGGCGTTTATGTGCTTGGGAGAAGCCTGGCCGGACGATAAAATCCGGCATCAAGGCAGCGCAGGGAAGCCATTCCGGCTCCATAGCCAGAGCGGCGTATGAACGTCGATAGGATTGTATCCGGTGTTTTGCAGCAATTCCTGCCACCTGTTTATGACAATCTGCTGCACATTGCCGGATGCAAATTCGGCATCGCTGATTAAGCCCAATTTGTGCGTTGCCTTGCACACATGCGTGTCAGGGGCGACAGTCAGGCTTCCGATATTTTGATAGGTTCTGTCCGTATACTGATGGATGACATATAACCAGTAATTACAAATCTTGGTTCCCGATAAATAAGGGAACTGCTTTTTGTTTTGAATCTGCACAAAATTCCTGATTTCGTCCACATCGTTATGACACATGTCAAAGAGCTTTCGGATATCACCGTCAAATAATGCCATAAAAGTATGACATAAGGATAACCATATTTCAGTCTGCTTCTGTTTTTGTAAAGCAACCTTGTATTGTGTTAAAGCACACTGAACCTCAGAAAAAGTTTTCGTCAGGCAAATCGCAGGATGGAATACAAATCCTGTCTCTGCATCACAATATGTCTTGCATGCACTTTCCCAAAGCTTGTAAGAATTCCTCTGATAATTCAATGCCATTGGCAAAGTAAAATAAAGATAGTTCTCCGCACAATCCCGCTCCAAATGCGGATTCGCATCCTCCGGCATAACCTCCCCGCCTAATGCGCCATTTCGGTGCATTGCGATGAGAGCAAAAACCTTATCTAATATTTCTGTCTGCTTTACATTAGTTTCCATGATAATCTCCATATAGTTGTCATTGTACCCATTGTATATTCCAACGCAGACCCGCTTTCGCTCCGCAAAAAACGCAGCGGTACTAGGCTCGAAAGGACCTCGCCAAGTGCCGGCGTTTTTTAAGGGTCTGCTTATGGAATATGCAATGTGCACAATTCGAAATTAGCAAATATAAATTTCAAAATTATCTATTGAAAAGTTACAGCTGGAAGAGAGAGGCAGCGTTACAGCCGGAGAGGAGAGCCACCTGTCTTTGCGGACCGTATAAAAACGTTGGCGCTTGGCGAGGTATTTCACGAGCCTAGCGTCCACTACGTTTTTATCCGAGCGAGAGCGCGTCCGCAAAGACAGGTGGCTCTCCTCTCCGGCGTCACTTGCTAATTCGCTTTATGAAAAGGAGATACATCACTCCGCCAATTCCTCCCACATTTCATAAAGCGCACCCAGTTCCGCCTCAATCCCTTCCTGTTCTTTAGAAATCTCCTGCAACCGCGCTACATTGGTCGCCACATCGGGCTTTGCCATTTCCTCGTCCAGTTCCTGTTTGCGGTTTTCCAGCTTTTCGATGCGCTCCTCGCATTTTTTTAAGTCATTTTCCCGCTTCCTGAGGCGCGCCTGTTCTTCCTTCTGCTGTTTCCAGTCAGCTTTGCTTTCGGAATCGGCAGCAGAAGCAGTTTGCTGCGCGGTTGGCAGGGAAACTGACAGAATATCCTTTTTTTCCAGATAATAGTCATAATTACCAATATAGTTTACAAAGGTCTGCCCGGTCAGCTCCAAAATGCGGGAGGCGGTTCTGTTGATAAAATATCTGTCGTGGGAGACGTAGAGAACCGTTCCTTCATAGCGGTTTATGGCGTCCTCCAAAATTTCCTTTGACATAATGTCCAGATGGTTGGTTGGCTCGTCCAGAATCAGGAAGTTGGCGTTGCTTAACATAAGCTTCGCTAGACTTACCCTCCCTCTTTCTCCGCCGCTTACATCACAGACCCGTTTAAATACATCGTCGCCGGTAAAGAGGAAGGCGGCAAGCACATTGCGGATTTCCGTGTTGGTGAGATAAGGATAGTCGTCGGAAATTTCATCAAACAGCGTTTTTTCGGAGTGAAGCACGTGATGTTCCTGATCGTAATAGCCGATTTCCACATTTGTGCCCAGACGAAAGGAACCCGAATCTGCGGGCAGAAGACCATTCAGGATTTTTAACAGGGTGGTCTTGCCGGTGCCGTTGTCTCCGATAATGGCGACATGTTCACCGCGTTTGATTTCAAAGCTGACATTCCCAAAGAGGGCCTGACTGCCAAAGGTCTTGGAGAGACCGTCCACAACAAGGACATCGTTGCCGCTCTTAATGCGGGGCGTCAGGGACAGGTGCATATCCGCGCGTACTTCTGTGGGTTTTTCCAGTACTTCGATTTTGTCCAGCATTTTTTCGCGGCTTTCCGCTCTTTTGATGGATTTTTCCCTGTTGAAGGAGCGCAGTTTTTCTATGACTTCTTCCTGATGCCGGATTTCACGCTGCTGGTTTACATAAGCATTCCATGCGGCAATCCGCAGTTGTTCTTTCTTTTTGGCATAGTCGGAGTAATTGCCGGAAAAAACGGTCGCCTGACTTTGATCCAGTTCAATTATTTTGCCGGCTATGCGGTCCAGGAAAAAGCGGTCGTGGGAGACAATCAGAACAGCTCCCTTGTAGTTGAGCAGGTAAGTTTCAAGCCATGCGATGGACTGCATATCGAGATGGTTGGTAGGCTCGTCAAGGATAATCAAATCCGGTGACAGCAGAAGGAGCTTGCCGAGCGCCACACGGGTTTTCTGCCCGCCGGAAAGTGTTGCGATGGATTTGGAAAACTCTTCCTCGCAAAAACCCAGTCCTTTTAATACGCCGGTCAGTTCACTTTTGTAGGTGTATCCGCCGCCGGATTCATATTTATGCATGAGAAGACTGTATTTTTCCATCAGGGAAGAAAGCGCCGATTCGTCAGCGTCCTTCATGGCAAGCTCGGTTTCCCGAATCTGTTGCTCGAGAGTAACCAGATTACTTTTGACGGAAAGTAACTCGTCATAGATGCTGTTTTCACTCTGCAGGCCGGCATTCTGCGCAAGATATCCTAAGGTCTTGCCCTTAGACAGGATGATCTGGCCGGAGTCGGGGGCAAGCTCACCTACAATAATGCGCAAAAGCGTGGTTTTGCCGGCGCCGTTGATGCCTACGACGGCAGCCTTTTCGTAGTCCTCAACATGAAAAGAAACATTGGAAAGTACGGTATCTTCAATAAATGCTTTTGTAATATTCTGGCAGGATAATATCATCGGTAAAACTCCTTCATTTAGACATAACCAAAGAAACGCTTTTATAGGCATTTCCCTTAAATAGTTTAAAGGCAGCGCTCCGGGTTGTCAATTCCTTCATTGACATTATTTTAACATTTATATATAATAAGAATGGATATATTCGGGAATTAAAAGGCTTGCGAGGCAGGAGGAAGAAGAGTGGACGAGAAGGGGATTTCACAGGCTGTAATTGGACGTTTACCCCGTTATTTCAGGTATCTTGGAGAGCTTAGGGACGAGGGTGTGGAAAGAATTTCCTCACAGGAGCTTTCGGAGCTTATGCATGTGACGGCGTCGCAGATCAGACAGGATTTTAACAATTTCGGCGGGTTCGGTCAACAGGGTTATGGCTATAATGTTGAGTATTTATATCAGGAAATCGGCAGGCTGCTCGGGCTTGACAAGACCCATCATCTGATTATCATCGGTGCAGGCAACTTAGGGCAGGCACTTGGAAATTATATGAATTTTGAACGACGGGGCTTTATCCTGAAAGGGATTTTTGATAAAAACCCTGACCTGTACGGGCGTAAAGTGCGTGGGATAGAGGTACAGCCCATGGAAATGATAGAACGCTTTGTGAAAGAAAATGATGTGGACATTGCGGTGCTGACGATACCGAAGACAGGAGCAGTTGCCGTTGCGGAGATGCTGGTTGCAAACGGGATTAAGGCAATCTGGAATTTTGCCCATGTAGATTTGAATGTGCCGGAAGGGATTCAGGTAGAAAATGTACATTTATCTGACAGCCTGATGAAGTTATCCTATAATCTGGAAAGGTATAACCAGATGAAGGAAAAGGAATAGATTTGCCGTTATCTTTGGTTTGGGAGGCGAAGTACTTATGGGACGAAAAGAAGAGGAATATGAGTATGCACTGCAGAACAAAAACATTCCTTTGCTGACACTGGATAACAAGTGGCATATGTTGTTTGGCACTGCGGAGACAACGTTAACCATAAAAAGGCTGGAGGAGCAGTTAAACAATCTGCTAAAGAGACAGGGAAAGCTGAATACCGAGTCGAAGGATATCAGGCGTTTAAAGAAAAAACTGATGGATGAAATCGTGCCGACAGTGGATGAGTTGGGGAAGAGGTACGATGCCTCTTTGGAAAAGAAACTGGACGACAACAAACGTCTGATTAATGACTGTAATGAGAAGCTTGCCGGCTATAAGGACGAGCTGCTGGAGCTTCCGAAGGAAATAGAGCAGGTGAATTACAAGCTGATGATTGCCACAATGGATGCCTGCTATGAAAAACTGAAGGAAAATACGGCAGAAATAGATGAAATCGGAGAGTGGATTACAAAAATCCGTGTGGAACTGAAAAAGAAAATTATCAGAAAGCAGGAAAAGGAGCAGCAGAATCAGGATTTATACCACTATATGCACGCCATATTCGGTGCGGATGTGATTGACATATTTGACATGAAATACAATCCTGAGGAGCGCGCTGCCAAGATTGCGGCAGAAAAAGAAAGAAGAATAAGGCGGGCAAACGGAGATGTGGAATGACTTTTGCCGGCCTTCAGGCTGAAGGACTGTTGGGACGCAACAGTCCTTTGTCATATAAGAGAATAGGAGAAAATATGGAATATCTTGTAACAGGAAGTGAGATGCGGGCATATGATAATGATACGATACATCAAATCGGGATACCCGCACTGGTATTGATGGAGCGCGCTGCGCTTAAGGTTTTCGGCTGTGTGGAGGAGGAACTTATCAGGCGGTGCGGCAGCACGCATAAGGGAAAGGTATTGTGTGTTTGCGGCACGGGGAACAACGGCGGGGACGGACTTTGTGTGGCAAGGCTTCTGGCTGAAAAGGGCATATCTGCGGAGGCTGCTCTTCTGGGGGAGCCGGAGCGTATGACGGAAGAGACCAGGCGGCAGTTGTCCATCTTAGAGCATTATGATGTTGTAGTGCACAGAACAGTGCCTGAAGGAGCGTATGACGTGGTGGTGGACGCCCTGTTCGGTACGGGACTTACAAGGGAAATTACAGGAGCCTTGCGGGAGGCGGTTGAGGCGGTAAACAAAAAGCAGGCGTGCCGTATTGCCGTGGATATTCCCTCCGGTATCAATTCCGATACGGGAAAAGTGATGGGAGCGGCGGTAAAAGCGGATAGGACGGTTGCGCTGGCGTTCAAAAAAAGAGGGTACTGTCTGTACCCGGGTGCGCTTTATGCGGGAGAAATCACGGTCGCGGATATCGGCATCACAGAAGTAAGTTTTCAGGGAAATGTCCCCGGTATGTATACTTACACAGAAAACCCGAAAAGGTATCTGCCCAAAAGAAAGCCGGACGGCAATAAAGGAACCTTCGGGAAGCTTTTGCTGATTGCAGGAAGTGAAAAAATGGCAGGCGCGGCGCTTTTAGCCGCGAAAAGCGCATACAAGACGGGAGCCGGTATGGTAAAGCTCGTCATACCGGAAAAAATCAGGGAAATTGTACAGGTCAGTCTGCCGGAAGCGTTAATCCAGACTTATGAAAGCCACCAGAAGCTTACCAAAGAGGAAGAAAGACTTTTTACGGAAAGTATGGAATGGGCGGATGCCATTGCCATCGGGTGCGGGCTGACAGTGTGTGAAAGCGGAAAAAGGCTGCTGAAACTGGCTGTTTCACAGGGAACGCTTCCTCTTGTAATAGACGCTGATGGACTGAATATACTGGCATATGAGGAGAAACTGCGAAAATGCCTTCAGGAAAGCTGCAGGCAGGGAAGAAAAGCAGTTCTGACGCCCCACATGGGAGAGCTTGCCAGACTGCTTCACAGACCGATAGAGGAGATTACCGCAGCGGAGACGGAGAGCACGATGCAGGCCGCAAAAGAAACAGGCTGCATTGTGGTGGGAAAAAGCGCAAGGACTTGTGTGTGTCAGGAGGACGCACCTTTGTTCTTAAATACCGCAGGCAATGACAAAATGGCTACGGCAGGGAGCGGCGACGTGCTGACGGGAATGATTGCAGCGCTTGTGGTGCAGGGCATGGAGCCACGGGAGGCGGCGTGTGCAGGCGTCTATCTGCATGCCTGTGCCGGAGATGCAGCCGTAAGGACAGCGGGTGGTGCAGCCCTGACCGCAACGGATATCATAGAAGGGCTTTGCGCTCTTTAGGACGGCAGAAAAGACAGGAGGCAGCGCATGGAGTTTTCACAATATGCCAGAGGATATGCGCAGGTGGATTTGGATGCCATCATATCCAATGCAAGAAATATCAAGGCGCACATAGGACCGGAGACAAGGCTGATGGGCGTTGTCAAGACGGATGGCTATGGACATGGGAGCGTGCCGGTTGCAAAGGCGCTGCAACAGCATGATTTTATGTATGGTTTTGCAGTGGCGACCGCTGAGGAGGCATTTGAACTGCGGGAGAACGGTATCACGCTGCCCATACTGGTGCTGGGGTATACCTTTCCGAGAAGCTTTGAAAGAATGGTAGCGCTAGACATAAGACCGACTGTATTTACCCTGGACGCTGCCATAGGGCTTTCAGAAGAAGGTTATCGGCAGCATAAAAAGGCCAAAGTACATATTAAGGTGGATACCGGAATGGGAAGAATCGGCATCATGCCGGACGAAAAGGGATTTCAGTATGTCAGACTGCTGCATGCGCTTCCCAACCTTTCGATTGAGGGGATTTTTACCCATTTTGCAAAGGCGGACGAAGCGGATAAAACGGATTCCCTAAGACAGCTTTCTCTTTTTAGGGAGTTTACGGACAGGATAGAGCAGGAGCTTGGACTTCGGGACATGATTAAGGGCTGCTCTAATTCGGCTGCTATTTTGGAGTTGCAGGAAGCGGATATGGACGTGGCACGGGCGGGCATCATTTTGTATGGGATTGCGCCATCGGCTGCTGTGGATATGGATAGGATTGTGTTAACGCCTGCCCTTTCCCTGTACAGTACCATTGTCTACATCAAATGGCTGCCGGCAGGTTCGCCCATTAGTTACGGCGGAAAGTATGTGACACAAAGAAAAACCCGCGTTGCGACAGTTCCCATAGGCTACGGGGACGGTTATCCAAGAAGCCTGTCGGACAATGGCTATGTGCTGATACGTGGCAGGAAAGCGCCCGTTCTGGGAAGCGTCTGCATGGACCAGTTTATGGTGGATGTGACGGATATACCGGAAGCCATGGAGGAAGACAGGGTAACCCTGATAGGCAGGGACGGGGAGGAAGAAATCACGGCAGAAATGCTGGGAGAACTATCCGGC
Source organism: uncultured Lachnospiraceae bacterium (assembly GCA_947174985.1). Classification (GTDB taxonomy): domain Bacteria; phylum Bacillota; class Clostridia; order Lachnospirales; family Lachnospiraceae; genus Acetatifactor. Next base: position 7,741 of record CAMWLB010000024.1, read on the forward strand.
AGATTCCACTATGAACTGATATGCGGTCTGGGGAAAAGAATTCCCAGAATTTATACGGGCGGATAGACTTTTTTGAATACCTTCGGATAAGCTGGCAATACTATTACCAGATAAGCCGTCAAAAACGGTGTAAGAAGGGATGCGTGTTATGAAACGAGGAGATGTATATTATGCAGATTTGAGACCTGTAGTGGGTTCTGAGCAGGGAGGCATCAGACCGGTGCTGATTGTGCAGAATGACGTGGGAAACAAGCACAGCCCTACGGTAATCTGTGCAGCCATAACCTCCAAAATGAATAAGGCAAAGCTGCCGACCCATATTGAACTGTCCACAGAACTGTACGATATGGATAAGGATTCCGTCATTCTGCTGGAGCAGCTTCGGACAATAGACAAAAAACGTTTAAAAGACAAGGTATGCCATTTGGATTCCCAAATCATGCAGCGTGTAAACAGAGCCTTGATGGTTAGCTTGGAGCTTGATACATAAAAGGAACGCCAAACTTGACGAACAGGGCTGTAGATGATATATTTTATTTATAATAACACAAGAGGAGAGATATTATGTCAGGACATTCAAAATTTGCGAATATTAAGCATAAAAAGGAGAAAAATGACGCTGCCAAGGGCAAAATTTTCACCATAATCGGCAGGGAAATTGCAGTTGCGGTAAAAGAGGGCGGTCCGGATCCGGCCAATAACTTCAAACTGGCACAGGTGATTGCAAAAGCAAAATCCAACAATATGCCTAACGACACCATTGAGAGGGGAATCAAAAAGGCAGCCGGAGACGTTGGCAATGTTAATTATGAGTATGTTACATATGAAGGCTATGGACCTAACGGTATCGCCATTATTGTGGATGCGCTGACTGACAACAAGAACCGCACGGCGGCAAATGTCAGAAGCGCTTTTACAAAGGGACAGGGCAATGTGGGAACGCCGGGCTGCGTTTCTTTTATGTTCGATAAGAAGGGACAGATTATCATTGATAAAGAGGAATATGAAACCGACGCAGATGAGCTGATGATGCAGGTGCTTGACGCCGGAGCCGAGGATTTTTCGGAGGAAGAGGACAGCTATGAAGTGCTGACAGATCCGGATTCCTTTGAGGATGTCAGGAAAGCGCTTGAGGAAGCAGGGATTCCCATGATGAGTGCAGAGGTTACTATGATTCCCCAAAATTATGTAAAGCTGGAAGATGAAACAGCAGTCAAAAACCTGCAGAGGACATTGGATCTTTTGGAAGAAGATGATGATGTACAGGCAGTGTATCACAACTGGGACGATTAAGCTGATTATTCTGGACAAAAAAGAAAAGGCATGAGGATACAATGAGAAAAGAGACGATTTGTGTACAGGCGGGCTGGCAGCCGAAAAAAGGAGAGCCGCGGGTGCTTCCGATTTACCAGTCAACGACCTTCAAATACGAGACCTCTGAACAGATGGGAAAGCTGTTTGATTTAGAGGAGAGCGGCTATTTTTACACCAGACTGCAGAATCCGACGAACGACTGTGTCGCGGCAAAAATCTGTGAGTTGGAGGGCGGTGTGGCAGCGATGCTGACCAGCTCGGGACAGGCGGCCAATTATTATGCCATATTTAATATCTGTGAGACGGGCGACCATGTCGTACTTTCTTCCACCGTATACGGAGGCACCTTTAACCTTGTCACCGTTACCATGAAAAAGATGGGAATCGAATGTACGGTAATCAATCCGGATGCGCCTGACGAGGAGTTTGACGCCGCGTTTCGCGATAATACAAAATGTGTGCTGGCGGAAACGGTGGCAAATCCGGCGTTAGTGGTTCTGGATATTGAGCGCATTGCCAAAATTGCGCACAGACACGGGGTTCCCCTTATCGTGGATAATACGTTTGCAACGCCAATCAACTGCAATCCTTTTCAGTGGGGCGCGGATATTGTAACACATTCCACCACCAAATACATGGACGGACATGCCATGTCGGTAGGAGGCGCCATTGTGGACTCCGGCAATTTTGACTGGACGAAGTATCCGGACAAATACCCCGGGCTCTGTAAGCCGGACGAATCTTATCATGGCGTAATCTATACGGAACGGTTTCAAAAGGGAGCTTACATAACCAAGGCGACAGTGCAGCTTATGCGGGATCTGGGTTCCATTCAGTCGCCGCAGAATGCGTTCCTCTTAAATGTTGGGCTGGAGACGCTGCCTCTTCGTATGGAAAGGCATTGTGCCAATGCGCAGGCGGTTGCCGAATATCTGGAAAAGCATCCGAAGGTGGCCTGGGTCAATTATCCGGGGTTAAAAGGAAATAAATACTATGAACTTGCGAAGAAATACATGCCGAACGGTTCCTGTGGCGTTATCAGTTTTGGACTGAAGGGCGGCAGGAAAGCGGCCAGTGATATGATGGATCAGTTTAAGCTTGCGGCGATTGTGACGCATGTGGCGGACGCAAGGACTTGCGTGCTGCATCCGGCAAGTCATACGCATCGCCAGATGACGGATGAGCAGCTTTTGGAAGCAGGAGTTGCACCGGATTTGATTCGTTTTTCCGTTGGACTTGAGCATATAGAGGACATTATTGCGGATTTGGAGCAGGCACTTGCCTGCATTTGATGGGGTGTAAAATGGATAAACTGGCAATCGTGGTTCCCTGCTATAATGAAGAGGAAGTGCTTCAGCTTACGTCGGATACTTTGCGTGGTGTGCTGGATGCGCTGATTGAAAAGGAAAAGATTGCAGAGGACAGCTTTATTCTTTTTGTCAACGACGGGAGCAGGGACAGAACGTGGGAGCTTATTGAAAAAGAACATGCGATGCATAGTCAGATACGCGGGCTCAAGCTTGCCGGTAATGTAGGACACCAGAACGCGCTTACCGCGGGGCTGCTTACGGCAATGGACATGTGTGATGTTACGGTTTCCATCGATGCGGATTTGCAGGATGATGTCAATGTCATCGAAGAAATGCTGGATAAATTCCATGAGGGAAAGGATATTGTTTACGGCGTGCGGAGCGGCAGAAGCACCGATTCTTTTCTGAAGCGCACTACGGCACAGGGATTTTACCGTTTTATGTCCCTCATGGGCGTAAAAACCATATATAATCATGCAGATTTCAGGCTGATGAGCAGGCGTGCGGTAGAGCAGTTTTCACAGTATGGGGAGAGCAATTTATTTCTGCGGGGCATGGTTCCTTTGATCGGTTATGAGACGGACTCCGTCTATTATGAGCGCAAGGAGCGAGCGGCAGGAAAATCCAAGTATCCACTAAAGAAAATGCTTGCACTTGCTTTTAACGGCATCACCTCTTTTTCCATAAAACCAATTAACCTGATTACCGCGTTGGGAATCCTTATGGTAATAGGTTCTGTGCTTGCTGCAGTTTATGCCCTTATCTCTTATTTTACAGGCAATGTGGTACCGGGTTGGACTTCTCTCATTCTGTCTGTCTGGTTTATAGGTGGCGTCCAGCTTTTGGCGATTGGGCTGGTGGGGCAGTACATTGGTAAAATATACATGGAAGTAAAACACCGACCGCGTTACAATATTGAAAAAATATTGTAGTGTACAGTAAAAGGAGCCGGAATGACTTACAAGAAAAATTGGGTTGGCGTCTGTTTGTGGGCATTTTATGCACTGGCTGTTTTTTTAGGCTATGCGAAAGCCCTGTACGATGTACTGCAGGCGCCTCATGTGACAAATCATTACATACAGTTCGGCATTGTGTTTTTGTCCTTTGCACTGGTGACGGCAGTTTTTATACAGATTCGGAAACTGGCGAATCTGTTAAAGCGTCCGGTTCATGTGCTCTGGGAGGCGCTGTTTTTTGTTCTTCTGTTTGCTACGGGTGTGTTTCTGCGCATTTATTTTATTGGCAGGGGCACGGAGCATGCCGCTTATTTTGAGACAGCCATGGTAAACGGCAGTCCTGTCACTACGCTGGCACATGGTGCGCAGTATTTTTATGTGCTGCTGCTCAGAGGGCTGTTTCTGCTCACGGGCAATCACTTTATGGCAGGCATTATATTACAGATATGCTTACAGATGCTTGCCGCCATTGTATGGTATTTGGCGATTAAAAGACTTTCGGGACGCACGGCTGCGCTGGTTTTATTTAGCGGTCTGATGCTTATACCAGCCAGTATATGGGAAGGCTTATTGTATTCCCCGAAGATGCTGTACACGTTGTTGTGTGGAATTGTACTTTTGATGATAGGGCGCATGTACAGAAGGCAGTATCGAAAGGAACCTTTTAAGTGGCATGCGTGGCTGCAGACGACGCTTACAGGTGTGGGGATTGGTGTACTGGTCTATCTGGATGTGACAGGAGTTTTATTTTTAATACCAGCTTTTTTCCTTCCTCTTCTAAACGGGGAGGTTTCGGAAGAGGATACGCTATCAAGCGGAAAAAGATTGGGCAGGGCGCTGTTACAGCTATTACTGGTCGTGCTTCTTGCCTTTGGCACTTTTGTTTTATTGTTGTCTATGGATGCCTTGCAGAACGGAGCGGGTATTCGGGAAGTGTTTACTACATGGGGCATTCTGTTTTCCGGCAAGGAAATCAGTGTTGTTCCTGCAATTTTGAAAGCCGGAACGCTTTTAGAAGCGTGGATATTAGTGGCGGTGGCCTTTTTCATGTTGATTGGTGTCCTTGCCTTTTTTATCCGCCGGAAGGAAGAGGTACAGATGCCGTGGCTGTTTTTTGCTGTAGCGGCAGCAGCGCTGTATGCCGGTGGTTTCTGCGCAGAGAGTATGGATTGTGAATACATGCTGCTGACCGCGGCACTTCTGCTGGCGGGCACAGGGTTGCAGGCAGCGTTTTGTAAGACGGCAGAGGCAGAAGGACAGGAAGATGGTGCAGAGTTGCCGGACGGAGAAACAGGCACAGAAGAAAAGCCGGCAGAAGCAGAGGGAAAAGAGCAGCCTTCAGAGCAGACGCTGTTAGAAGCATTAGCAAAAGAACAGTCGTCAGAGCAGACGCTGTTAGAAGCATTAGCAAAAGAGCAGCCGGAAGAGCAGAAACCGTCAGAAGCAGTAACACAAGAACAGTCTCGGGAAGAGAAAGCGGCAGTAGGGATAGAAGCTGCAGCAGAGCCGGAGACGGCATACGTACAGTATGGAGTGAATGTCCTGTGGGGACCGGAGAATGTCCAAAGCAGGCAGGATACAGAGGGGCAGAGGGAAGCAGTACAGCAGTCAATTGCAGAACAAAATCAAACAGAAGGCGGTGTGAGTCAGATGAGCTACAATTCAGAGTATGGAGAAAGCACGAAACAGGGCGAACAGGATTCCTTGTGGGCACTGTTTGCAGGCGAGGACGGAACGGCAAAGCCAGACAGTGAGCCTGAAAAGTCTGCCGGTAAGAAAGCGGAAGCAAAGAAGGCAAAGGAAAAAGAAAAGAAAGAAAAAGAGAAGAAGGCGAAGGAAAAGAAAGCAAAAGAAAAACCGGATAAAGCTGCCAAAGAGGAAAAAGCAGCAGCGGTGGCGGCTGTGCCTCCCGTGCAGGAAAAGGCGGAAGAGAAAAAGAAAAATTATATTGAGAATCCATTGCCGCTTCCCAAAAAGCATGTTCCCAAAACAATGAGTTATCGGACAGAATTATCGCCTGATAAAATGGATTTTGATATAGATATTTCAGAATTTGATGATTTTGATATTTAAATACAGGAATCAGCTCTTTTGTATGAAACGCAAAGTTTGGAGCACAATAGTAAGGAACTGCATTGCGGTTCCTTACTTTTATTGTTTTACCTGACATGCAACCAAACTTTGAAGGAGGATTCCGATGAAGGAGGAAAAAACAGAAAAGAAAAACGAAGAAAAGCGGGAAGAAGAAAAATACAAGGATGCCCGCATAGAGCAGACGGGACAGGTTCTTTTAGACAAAAATAAGGAAAAGCAGAACGTGCACCTGATTACCATTATCGGTGAAATAGAGGGTCATGACAATTTAAACAGTTCTGCCAAGACGACAAAGTATGAGCATGTCCTGCCACAGCTTGCGGCGATAGAGGACAGCGAAGAAATCAAAGGCGTTATGGTGCTTCTCAATACGATGGGAGGCGATGTGGAGGCTGGGCTTGCCATTGCCGAAATGCTTTCGTCCCTGTCAAAGCCGACGGTTTCACTTGTGCTCGGCGGCAGCCATTCCATTGGCGTTCCCATAGCTGTCAGCACGGATTATTCTTATATTGTGCCCACCGGAACCATGGTCATTCATCCTGTCAGAATGAACGGCATGGTGATTGGAGTTCCACAGACTTTTGATTATTTCAAGCAGATACAGGACAGAATTACCGGTTTTGTGTGCAGTCATTGCGGAATAAAGAAGCAGCGGCTGGAGGCGCTTATGATGGAAACCGGCGTGCTGACAAAGGATGTGGGAACCATTCTTGTGGGACAGGAGACGGTGAATGAAGGGATTATTGATGCAGTTGGCGGCATCAGTGCGGCAATGGCGAAACTGCATGAACTGATAGGGGATGTGGAAATTAAAAACAAAGAAAATAAAAACTAAATTGTACATGATGACAAGAACGGGGAAAAATGATATAATGATTAAGGTTGCCATTTTTGGCATTACAATAAGGTAGAAAAAATAACCGTATAAATCGGGAGTAAAGAGCGATGGCGGCGAATAATAAAGGAAAAAATACTTCATCCTCAGGAAAAGGTTCTACAAGAGGAAAGACAAATACAAATGCAAATGTAGGCAAAGGATACTCGGAGCAGGATAGCGCCCTTTTTCATGAGGTGGTGCTTATTCTGTTGTTTGCGGCGGCTGTGATTCTGTTTTTGTGTAATTTCGGCGTGTTAGGAACCGTCGGAAATGGAATCAGCAGTGTCTTGTTCGGACTGTTTGGAACTCTGGCATATGTGGCGGCAATCGCCGCTTTTTTAGGGGCTGCGTTCTGGTCTGCCAATGGAGGCAGTCCGGCGGCGACCAGAAAAATTGCGGCGGGGATAGTATTGTTTTTGATGGCTGGCGTTATCTGCGAACTGATATCAGGATATGCCCTGCACATGGAAAGCTACAGTCTTGCCGAGCTTTACAAGTATGACAGCGAGGCGAGAAGGGGCGGCGGCATCATAGCGGGAAGTATTGCCTATCTGTGTTATCATTTTCTGGATACGCTGGGAACGGTTCTCGTTGTGATTATTTTATCCCTGATAAGCCTTGTGCTCCTCACGGAGCGTTCTCTGGTAAACAGCATGAAGAACGGCGGCAGGCGTGTGGCGGAGCTGTCCAGAGAGGACGCAGAGAGGCGGCGCGAGCAGGCAAGGCTGCGGCGTTCCGATATAGAAGAGGAACGGCAGCGCAGGGAAGAGGAAAGGGCAAAGCGGCTTGAGGAGAAGCGGCTTAAGGCGGAGGAAAAGGAAAATGAAAAAATACTCCGCATGGATAAAAAGGTAAGCGGCGTCATGGCTGACACAACGCTGACACATGTACAGGAGAAGCGTGTGCGCGATGACATGCATGAAATCATATTAAATGCGGAAGAAGATTATGTAGAGCCCGAACCCGAAATGTCTCAAATGCATGAAATCAGAATCAGCGGCGCTGTACCCGAACCGGAAGAAGTACCGGCCCCGGAAGAGGTATTTTTCAGGGAAGACGAAATGGGCAGTGAAAACTGGGAAGAGGATTATCAACAGGAGGAACCACAGGAGCCTGTTGTCGTCCGGCCCGTTGTCACACAGCCTGTTAAAATGCCGGCTGCAGAGCCTGCGTCAATACGCCATCCGGTTGCAAAGCTGCCGGAGAAACCAAAAGAAAGCAGTCAGGATATGATAACGCCGGAAAACGCTTCTGTTTCGGGAAAGCTTCCGGGCAAGTACATATTTCCTCCCCTTTCCCGTCTGCAGAAAGGAAAGGGCGGTGGCGGCGATTCTGCAAAAGAACTGAAAGAAACTGCCATGAGGCTTCAGCAGACGCTTGCAACCTTTGGTGTTAAAGTGACAATTACCGATATCAGCCAGGGACCGTCTGTGACAAGGTATGAGTTGCAGCCGGAGCAGGGCGTGAAGGTAAGTAAGATAGTAGGCTTGTCCGATGATATAAAGCTGAACCTTGCGGCAACGGATATCAGAATAGAAGCGCCGATTCCCGGGAAAGCAGCCATTGGCATTGAAGTGCCCAACAAGGAGAATATGGCTGTTGCACTGCGGGATTTGCTGGAGACGAATGAATTTAAGGAATTTCCGTCCAATCTTGCCTTCGCGGTAGGCAAGGACATTGCCGGCAAGGTGGTGGTGGCGGATATTGCGAAAATGCCCCATATGCTGATTGCGGGTGCGACCGGGTCCGGTAAATCAGTCTGTATCAATACATTGATAATGAGCATTTTATATAAGGCCCACCCTGACGACGTAAAGCTGATTATGGTTGATCCCAAGGTAGTGGAACTTAGCGTATACAACGGTATTCCGCATCTGTTGATTCCGGTAGTGACGGACCCGAAAAAGGCGGCGGCCGCGCTCCACTGGGGCGTTTCCGAGATGACGGACCGCTATAAAAAGTTTGCGGATTTTAATGTCCGTGATTTGAAGGGCTATAATCAAAAAGTAGAAAGCATGCGGGAGAGCGGGGATGAAACGCTGTCGAAGCTTCCGCAGATTGTGATTATTGTAGACGAGCTTGCGGATTTGATGATGGTATCCCCGGGCGAGGTGGAGGAGTCCATCTGCCGTCTGGCACAGCTTGCCAGGGCAGCCGGGATTCATTTGATTATTGCGACTCAGCGGCCTTCCGTTGACGTCATTACAGGACTTATCAAGGCAAATATGCCAAGCCGTGTGGCGTTCAGTGTTTCGAGCGGCGTGGATTCCCGCACCATTCTTGACATGAACGGCGCTGAAAAGCTTTTGGGGAAGGGCGATATGCTCTTTTATCCGCAGGGCTACTCAAAGCCGGCACGTGTGCAGGGCGCTTTTGTCTCTGACAGGGAAGTGTCCGATGTGGTGGATTTCCTCAAAAATCAGGCGATAGGCAATGTGTATGCCGCAGATGTGGAAGAAAAGATTCAGAACATGGGCGCCAGTGGACAGGGCGGTGCTACGGGCAGTGATGGCGCAGGAGCTTTGGACGAATATTTTGCCGAAGCAGGCAGATTTATCATTGACAAGGATAAGGCTTCTATCGGTATGCTGCAGAGGATGTTTAAAATAGGCTTCAATCGGGCGGCACGGATTATGGATCAGTTGAGTGAATACAGCGTTGTGGGCGAGGAAGAGGGAACAAAGCCCAGAAAAGTGCTGATGAGTATGACGGAATTTGAGCAGTTGCTGGAGGAAATATAAGGATGAAGACAGATATTGAGATTGCACAGGCTGCAGAAATGAAGCCAATCACGGAAATAGCCGGACAGCTTGGTATTGACGCAGAAGAGTTGGAACTGTATGGAAAATATAAGGCAAAAATATCGGATGCATACATAAAAAGGATTTCCGGCAATGCTGATGGAAAACTGATTTTAGTTACCGCCATCAATCCGACGCCCGCCGGTGAAGGAAAGACAACGGTTACGGTAGGCTTGGGAGAGGCATTTGGAAAATTAAATAAGAAAGCAGTGATTGCCCTGCGTGAGCCTTCACTGGGACCATGCTTTGGCATCAAAGGAGGCGCTTCCGGCGGCGGATACGCACAGGTGGTGCCCATGGAGGATTTGAATCTGCATTTTACCGGTGATTTTCATGCCATTACCGCCGCAAACAATCTTTTGGCGGCGATTTTGGACAATCACATTCAACAGGGCAACGAGCTTAGAATTGATACAAGGCAGATTGTGTGGAAGCGCTGCATGGACATGAACGACAGGGTTCTTCGGAACATTGTAGTAGGCATGGGCAGCAAGACGGACGGATTTGTCAGGGAAGACCATTTTGTAATTACGGTTGCAACAGAAATCATGGCGGTACTGTGTCTGGCTGAGGATATGAAAGATTTGAAAGAAAGGCTGTCCCGGATGGTGGTGGCATACGACTATCAGGGACGGACCGTGACAGCGGGGCAGCTTGGTGCCGTGGGCGCTATGGCGGCGCTTTTAAAGGATGCGATGAAGCCCAATCTGATACAGACTCTGGAGCATACACCGGCGCTTGTGCACGGCGGTCCTTTTGCCAATATTGCACATGGCTGCAATTCTGTCAGGGCAACCCGTACTGCGCTTAAAATGGCGGATTACGTGGTAACGGAAGCAGGCTTCGGTGCGGATTTGGGAGCAGAAAAGTTCTTTAACATCAAGTGCCGCATGGCGGGGCTTAAGCCGGATGCGGTGGTGCTGGTGGCGACGGTCAGGGCATTAAAATACAACGGC
>CAMWLB010000025.1 GCA_947174985.1 uncultured Lachnospiraceae bacterium
AGGCAATATAGTCTAAAAAGAACAGCGGCTCACCGCCCGCACATGCAATGTCATTGACGCACATCGCCACACAGTCGATACCCACCGTATCATGCTTATCCATCAGAAAAGCAACCTTAAGCTTGGTGCCTACGCCGTCCGTGCCCGAAACCAGCGTTGGCTTTTCCATGTCCTTAAACGCGTTCATGGAAAAAGCGCCCGAAAATCCACCAATACCGCCGAGTACCTCCGGCCGCATCGTTTTTTTCACATGCTCCTTCATCAGCTCTACTGACTGATAGCCTGCTTCAATATCTACACCTGCTTTTTTGTAATCCATTTTTCGTCATTCCTCCCCGTCATTTGCGCAAGTATTCTTTGTATCCGATTTCCTGAAGCTTTGCATCCTTTGCCTGCACCTGCTCCTTCAGGTTTTCACTGTATGCTTTTAACTTATCGAGCAGAGCCGCATCCGAGGTTGCCAGAATCTTTGCGGCAAGCAGCCCCGCATTGGCGCCGCCGTTGATTGCCACTGTTGCCACCGGAATACCGGAGGGCATCTGCACGATGGAATACAAGGAATCCCTGCCTCCCAGAGACGTAGTGTGCATCGGAATACCGATGACGGGCATCGGAAAGATTGCCGCGCACATGCCGGGCAGATGTGCCGCCATGCCCGCTCCCGCAATAATCACTTTAAAGCCTTTTTCCTCTGCGCTCTTTGCGTAGGAAAAAAATACATCCGGCTCCCTGTGCGCAGAAATAATCGTCATCTCATAAGAGATTCCCAATTCCTCCAAAATATCTGCGGCTTTCGCCATAATGGGCATATCGGAATCCGATCCCATGACTATACCTACCTGTGCCACTTTTCTGCTCCTTTCGCTTTTCGCCTTTGTTTGAATCACTCTTAGTTTACTAAAATTTTTCTATCGGTGCAATGCCATTTTCTTAATTTTTATATAAGATTGGTATGCTTTATTCGTTCAGGGGAATGTTCAATTCCTCACAGCCTGCAAGGACAAAGCGTCCGTTTTCTATAATAACGGTTTTGGTGCCGTCACCATGTACGGCAGCCAGACTGCCAAGCTCGTTGTAGGGAATGGTAATGTCGGTATGGCAGTTGAAATATGCCTTTCGCATGTCTTCACTGCGCAACGCAGCCACCTCATTGTCCCGCGCAACAATCTCCTTGCCGTCCGGATTGTAAACCTTCACATCCTCCACATGGGAGTAGCAGGTATCGCCCACCGCAAAATGGGGTCCTGTCTTTTCTGCTATGAGAATCGGAAGTTTTGCGCCTATATCATACTTTTGCGCCATCACATAAGCTGTGGTATTTGTGCCTATGGCAAATTCGCCCATCGGCAGGGAATCGTGGTTAAAAAGGACATTCTCTTTGATATAATTGCGCCCTTCCTCCGCGTCCTCAAAATTGCCGCAGCCATAGTCCGCCGTCATGCCGTCCTGAAACCGCATCTCAAAATCTTTGTACTCCAGCTCATTTAAGAAAACCTTGCTCACATGCAGGATGCCTTCGGTTCCCTTGAGCACGGGAGAAGTGAAAACCTCTCCTACCGGAATATTGACATCGGCAACACAGTTTTCAAATTTAGTCTCCTTCTCGGGATCCTGCAACTTCCAGAGCGCCACCCGCGAATCCGTGCGGTTGCCGTTCATGCCTTTGATTTCCACATATTCTGCCGTATCCAGCACATCGATGATGCTTTGCTGTATCTGCCTGTACAGATTGTAATCCAGCGTATTGATGCGGATGGTCTCGTCAAAAATCTCCTCGAACTGTCCGCCAATGGCCGGCGTGGGGAACGCGATAATGGTAAAGCTGCGCTCCTCGTCCTTAATGTATTCCGACTGAAGCTGCCTGAAGGACGCTGCATATTCCACCGAAAGCTTCCTGTGCGCATCGTCGGGCTTATGCGCCTCCTCCTTGATGGCCGGCGCGAAAGGCTCCTCACCAAATACCTCTATCACTGCAGGACCGCCGTACACCGCCGCCTCTTCCTTGTACTTCTCGTAGGCGCAGCGCAGCGTTTCCAGCTTGCGGTTCATATACTGTTTATCCAAAAAGAGTACATCGTCGTCCTTGTGGTCATAACTATACTGCCTGTTTGGCGGCGTGCATGATATCCCGTTCCTATCAATCACGGCTTCCAGCCCGATTTTTCTAAAGTTCTCCACGGCTTTTCTAACAACGCGTTCAAAACCCACATTGTAATAGATGCCGACGCTCTTTTTGATGCTGATGTCCTTATTGGTCGCAATAAAGCCCAGTCTGTAGCCCTCCGTAAAGGTATCCGCCATCACTGTGATGGTTTCCTCCGGAAGGGAATTCAGATATGATGCCATGCGAAGCTCGTCGTCGGAAACACAATCGCCATAGCGGTACAGATACCGCAAATCCGACAAATCGCTCTCCAGCACAATTTTCTTTGCTGTGCTCATGGAGGGCACTACCACGCCAAGCACCTGCCGCTCGGAGCGGATATCCGCATAGTCGCTCATATACCAGTAATAGCTCTGCTTTACCTGTGAAAATGCAGGCAGCGCATGCTCTTCCTCCCATGCGCAGGCAAACTCATTGACCACTTCCAGGAAAAGCTCCACAGCCGCCGCAAATTCCTCCATACTGCCATAATGGATATGTGAAATGCACTGCCGCAGTTCTGTGTGAAGCGCGGCAAAAAAAGCGCCAAATTCCTTTCCCAGCTCTTTTACCGCAAAAGCGGGATTGGCATAGCTCGCTTGGTAATTTTCAGGCCGCAGTTCTTCATACAGCCGTCTGTTCCACGCCTTAAGCTCCTCAAGCCCAAGCTTCTCATAACCGCCGTTTTCAAGCAGAGCCTGCAGTTCAAACAGCCCTGACAGCCATTCCGCTTCCTTTCTGAAATAGCGGGAAAATGCCTCCTCTGAAACGGATTCTTCCTTAAGCTGCGCAGTCCGCTCCTCTGCCAGCCTGAGTCTTTCCTGTAACACTTCGTCCATCTTTTACCTCCAAATCATTTATTCCATAATGTTTTACTTTTTCCTGTCAGATTCCCCATCAACTACAGATACATGCCCGCATAGACCACAAACCCGATACCAAAAAGCGCCATCAGGTTTAAAAAAATCCCCAGACAAGGAAACAGCTTGTATCTGTCCTTTTCCACAACCGTCATAACCCCCAGCACCAGACCGATGATGGAAAAAACCGCCACCAAAAAGCCGGTTATGCCGTAACCCGGCGGTATATTTCCCGCCTTCGCATAGGCAAGATAGAGAACTGCCACAAAGGAGGCCAGACTTATAACTCCCAGAATCGTTGACATAATTGCCCGCTCGGAGTGTTTTTTATTGGTAAAAATATAATTTTTCTTCCGCCCCATATGCAGCCGCCCGACGCGCCCCTTTCCTGGACAAATCCGCCCAAAAATAAGATAAATGGGCACCTCCAGAGGAAATGCCCACTGCTTTTAAAACAGGATATGAGACTTGCGCGACAGCAGTTTTGCGCCGCTGATAAGTAGAAGGATACCGCTTGTAATGCCTACTACCAAAGTAAGTACCCCTATCACAATATTGGCTGCGCCGGTTCCGCGCATCGTTCTGTACAATTTTTCTTCCATGGCAATCCTCTCCTTATTCTTTTATTCCATACTGTGCAAAGTAATTGTCAAGTGCGCCTTTTATTTCATCGTTTATATAGACTTCACCTTTGTAAGGCTTATTATACAGATACTCCGTCACTTCACTCATGCTTACGATTGCGTTTGCAGGAAAACCGTATTTTTCCTGTATCTCAGTCAGCGCTCCTACCTTGCCCGACTGTCCCACCTCTTCGCGGTTTAAGGACACCATCAGACCTTTGATTTCTATGTCCGCCTGTGCTTTGATAATCGGAAAGGTCTCTTCAATGGATTTGCCGGAAGTCGTGACGTCCTCGATGATAACCACTCTGTCGCCGTCCTGTAACTTGCTGCCGAGCAGTATCCCCACGTCGCCGTGATCCTTCATTTCCTTCCGGTTGGAGCAGTAGCGGATCTCTTTGCCGAACAATTCACTGTATGCCACTGCTGTCACCACGCTTAAGGGAATCCCTTTATACGCCGGTCCGAACAGGACATCAAAATCATCTCCGTAAGTATTGTGAATGGCATGTGCATAATACTGTCCGAGCCGCCTTAGCTGCCCACCGGTCACATACCCGCCCGCGTTCATGAAAAACGGGCTCTTTCTTCCGCTCTTTAAAGTAAAATCACCGAACTGCAGAACACCGCAGTCCACCATGAATTCGATAAATTCCTGTTTGTACTGTTCCAATTTTCCAAAGACCTCCTGTTTCAGGGCTTTGCCGTTTCCTTTTCTCCGGCTGCTTCATCACTCACTTTCTTTTTATACTAGCATAAAACCATAAAGTTATCAATCAATTCTTACTTTTTTCTCAGACACGATAAATTACAGAATGTTAAAAGCTACAGAATTGTTAAAGCTGACCTCCCTATCCATCGCAGAAGTCGGCTCTGCCGTCGGATATGAAAATCAGCTTCATTTTTCGCGTGCATTTAAAACTGTCTACGGGATTTCCCCGAGAGAATAGCGGAACCGGCACAAATAGGCTTACTGCCTTCCTGCCAGTGCGCCTGCTATGTCCTCCCGCATGTCGAGAACCGCCTGTCTTGCAGCGTCGCCAAAGTGTTCGCCGCCAAAGGACGCATACTGCTCCTGCTTGTACGCCGCAATGATACCGCGTGAGGAATTGATGATGGCGCCCAGTCCGTCCTCATTAAAAAAGTGAACCAAGTCAGCACCCTTGCCGCCCTGTGCACCGTACCCGGGCACCAGAATAAAAGTTTTCGGCATAAGCTTACGCAGAATTTTTCCCTGTTCAGGATAGGTCGCACCCACCACGGCACCGACATTGCTGTAGGAGCCGTCCGGCGACATACAGTCCGCCCCCCACTCTGCCACCTTCTCCCCTACCAGCTCATACAAAGCCCTGCCGTCCACAAGACGGTCCTGAAACTCGCCGCTGGAAGGATTGGAGGTCTTGACCAGAACAAAAATCCCCTTGTCCTCCTCCTTGCATACCTTGACAAAGGGCTTGATGCCGTCCGAGCCAAGGTAAGGGTTGACTGTGATAAAGTCCTCGTCAAAGCCTCTGCAGGCGTGTTCTCCCACCTTAACTGCACCGAGATGCCCTACCGCATAAGCCTCCGAAGTAGAACCGATATCGCCGCGCTTGACGTCGCCAATGACAATCAGTCCCTTTTCCTTACAGTACTCCACCGTCTTTTCAAATACGGCAAGCCCCTCTAATCCAAACTGCTCATACATGGCAATCTGGGGTTTTACCGCCGGAATCAGGTCGTATACCGCATCCACAATCCCCTTGTTGTACTGCCAGACTGCCTCGGCTGCCCCTGAGAGTGTCTCGCCGTACTCCGCAAAAGCCTTCCTCTTGATATGCTCGGGAATATAACTGAGCATGGGGTCAAGCCCCACCACAATGGGGGCGTTTGTCTTTTTTATCTTTTCTATCAGTTTTTCAATCATGCTGTAACCGTACCTTTCTCGTTGTTTATAGGAAAATGGTTTCTTTCCGAATTGTACCATAGAACAGGGGGAGGCGCAACTTCTTCATGGATTCAATTTTTCCATCCTGAAAAAACAGTACTCTATTTCTATCAGAACAGTTACATCCGCATCAATAATAAACTGATACCATTCCTCTTTATCCGCCAAATGAGCAGATAATCTGATATAAGGCGGCGTTATCGTGATAAATTCTCCGGAAATAAATCTTGTTACTGTGAATAACGTATCATCGTCCTCCAGTATAAGGCCCAACTCTGTATAAGGTCAAAATGGGTTGGGGATGCGGACATAAAGTTGGACACTAGTGAGACTCTGAAAGGAGAATCAAAAAGTGTATTCAATTTATCAACATAAACGAGCCCTCCAACTTTATGATCAGTGCAAGTCTGTAAGCAAAGTGGTTCAAAAGCCGGGATACCCAACCCGACAAAGACTGTATGACTGGATTGCCGAACGTAATTCTCCTCCCAAAAGCAAAATACCCAAAAAAGATTTCATAATACCCCGGATCATCCAAGGCACCCGCCATTACAGTTAAAACTGGAGACGATTCATCGTTGTTTTGAACCCAGCGAAAGTGTACAATTAGTGTCAGAGGAAACCGGATACAGCAGATCAAGTATCTACACCTGGCGTAAAAAGTACATTCTGAAAGGAGCCGCTGCGCTTATGAACCATGGTGATGCTCCCCGTGGTGAGCTGTCAGAATGCGGATTGAAGGTAAAATTCAAACGGAAGATTAAGTATAATTCCAATAAAGGAGAGATTACGCCTGCTGTTCCCAACATCATTGCCCGGAACTTCCATGCGGATACTCCTAATCAGAAATGGCTTACTGACATAACCGAATTTATGATTCCTGCCGGGAAAGTATATCTTTCCCCTATCGTGGACTGCTTTGACGGCATGCTTCCTGCATGGAAGATCGGCACCACACCGGATGCAATGCTGGTAAACAGCATGCTGGAGGATGCAGTCCGGACACTTGGTAAAACGGAACATCCATTGATACATACAGACAGAGGCTGCCATTACCGCTGGCCCGGATGGATATCCGGAATGGAAACGGCAGGACTTGAGCGTTCCATGTCAGTGAAAGGCTGCTCTCCGGATAATTCCGCTTACGAAGGATTATTTGGCCGCATAAAAAACGAGATGTTTTATAACCGGAACTGGAATGGTATAAGCATCCCACAGTTCATAGAAATTCTTAACAATTACCTGATCTGGTATAACGAAAAACGGTTCAGGACATCATTAGGAAACATGAGTCCATTGGAATACCGACGAAGTCTTGAATTAGCAGTCTGATTTGTCCAAGAAATCGTCCGCCCCCTCTCACACCAGGCAGAAAAACTTTTTGTTTTTTAATTGTGTACTTGACGGGTGGCACACCATTTCACGGGGTTTCCCGGCATTTTCCACCTCTTCACGGATGTTCTCACTTATAAATACCTTTTTGACATTTATTCTGTTAGGTTACAACTTCACACAGTTTTCCTTATCTTGATTCATTTTCCATCCCAAAGTTCTCCTTTACTTTCCATAAGCCCAGATTTTCTTAATCTGATCCTTTATTTCTTTAAAAGTCCACTCTTTCCTGCTCCTTGCCACACAGTTCGGATCATTTACCTGAAACCCGCTATCACCATAACCATAAATAACAATGAAATGACCGGATACCGTGAAATCCCCCTGCCCCATAGCGCATATCAATACTTTTCCTTTATCCAGTTCCGCTTTTATGGCACGTTCTGTCATTCTGGGTTCTGTAGCCTTGATACCATATATTTCAGGAAAATCCTCCATCAGCCCCCATGCGGTGCCTGTTCCATTTACATAATAGCCGTTCTCCATAGAATAGGCAGCTATCCTGTCAGGCGTGAGCGTTTCATCCCTTGTTAGGTAATACAAAATCATTGATAGACAGGTGGGACCGCATCCTGCAAGCCCAATGCAACTGTCCCCGCCATAAGGCTCATATCCCCACCGCGGGTCCCATTGGAGCAACAGCGGGCATTCCTGCTCCTTTTCCAGTTCTGTCAGACCGCCCGCATATTCGTTACCGCCCAGATAGCCCGCCACAAAATCTGCCATCTCCGGGTTATTTGCCAGGGCCGCCAGCATAGCCTCCGGATATTGCGAGCTGCTCCTGCTGATTGCCGCAATGTCCGGGTTCTCTTTCCCCAGCTCCTCCAGCCTTTGGAGTGTTTCTGCCCGAGTACGTTGTACCGGCTTTTCTATGTTCATTATGGCAATGCTGCTGACATAATCTGTTTCCTCCTGCGAGGCGGCTTTTACGGACGTTTCAATTCTGCCATATTCCAACACTTCTATCCGCTTCAGTACAGTCCGCATATCTTCCAGTTCTGCCTTTATATCTCTGATGCGGAACACAAGTACAGCAATAACAGCCACCATTGCAAGGAGAAGCAGTCTGTTTCCTGCCTGTTCTTTTTTTCTGTAACCCACCCGTCTTTCCTTCATCCTGATATTTCTATTGGTATTCCTCATCCTGCTTCTCCCTTAAGTAACTAAATGATACGTTTTTACTCCTACTGTTTTTCTTCGTAACCACCATACGGCTAATCCGACCATAGAAGCTGATAAACTTTACTCCCTCTCATGCAATCTTTTCCCTAAAGCAAACCTTTCTTTCTATTGATATATAGCACAATTAAACTACCTGCCAGTAAAATCACAGATAAAGTCAAAGATACAACAATGCTCCAGCTCATGCAGGAGATGCTCAGTCCGCAAATTCGATACAAATCATTTCCTGTATAGAATTGCCGGAAATTGGTCATTCTCACAGGCATAAAATTTGTGAACCAGTGGTTTACCGGATAAAGATATACCTGGTTAAAAATCACAAGCATCACCAGGAAGATTGCTATAACAGAAGCACCAGCCAAAATATTCTTTAAAAGAATCGTAACAATCAGCGCCAGACTAACCATGAAGATCAGTACCACATACCCTCTAAACAGATTCCATAAAAATTGCTGCATGTAGGTAATGTTGTAAAGGGAAAAAAATGTCCTTACATTACTCTGGATCGGCTGGCTTGCTCCGTCAAAACCAAAAGGCAGCATCACAATGACAAAATAGATTGCCATACTGCATACATAAAGAACGGTTGCTGTCAAATAAGCCGCTGTAATTCTCGCCGTATCCAACTGCCTCTTTCCGTATCTGCTGGAGCGTACCAGCTCCTCCATCTGCACTGCCGGATCTCGTCCAAACAGCGGCAATACCAGAACCGCTATAATAATAACAATCAGGAAAACAAAGTTCCCCATCTTTTCCGCTAACGCTTTCCACCCTTCGGCATACCCCATGGATAAGGCGGACAGTGATTCCGCCTTATCCATAAAATCCGCTATTTCTTCATTCGTATAACCCACTTGGGTATCTAGCACGAGATTCTCACGAATTGTCTCTGCCCTTATCTGAAAAAAACGATTCATTTCATTATCAGATAATTCCTCTAAGGTTTTTCTTTCATAGTTGCTGGATATCAATTCCATGATATTCTCGCCATTAAGATAGCCATATAGGTTAGCTTCTTCCCGCAGATTTTCCATACACTCCTTATCCAGATAAAGCCCCCTGGAAGCGTTTCTCGCTTCTGACAGGTTATCCTTCCAAGTGACTGCAATTCCCTGTGCGTCACGCACATTATATCTATCCAAATTTCTTTGGCTGTCATAAACGGAGAAAACAAGGACAAATGCCAGGAACCCCATAAGAATTATTCTGTTCAGCATCCGTTTGCACTCTAATATCGTAATTTTCATCACATCACCACCATCAGTTTATATGATATTTTTTATAAGACAGCCTTGTACCGATGTACAAGATCGCCACATACAGCACGGTCAAAACAAAAACAATAACAAAATAAGGGACTGCAGCATTCCCTATAAACATAAACTTCTGGAACTGGTTGTCGCTCTCGAAGTGTATCGGACTGACCAGTTCAATCATACCATACATATTTTTCGTCCGCATGATCATCAGTACCACTATGATGGCAAGGACAGCTGCAAGTTTTACATTTTTCAGTTTTATTGAAAACAGCATAACTAAATTCCCAACAACAAGCGCTCCCAGCAACCCGCCAGCAAACATGATAAGCAGTCCATCCCCGATTGTCATATTATACAGGCTGTGAAACCACAACATTTGAGCAGATATATTCCATCCGGCCAGAGTACCAATCAATCCGTTCACAACCAGCTGAACGCCTAAATAGACCAGATAAACACTTGCAGCAAACAGATTCCCCGCAATCCACCGTGCATCCAGATTCATCTTTCTTCCATATCTGGAGGAAAGCGTCAACTCTGTGATACCTCCAGCATTATCTTTTGAAAACAAACCCGCCACCGTAAATGCCAACACTATAAACACCAGGCTGTAATCCATAATATACCATGACCTGAGATTAGCCAGCCCTTGATAATATCCCGTAGAAAAAGGTGTTTTCAAATTATCTACCTTCCTATTCAGGACAAGGAGCTGCTCATCTGAATACATATTCGTATACATATTGTCGTCTTCTAAATGCTCTTTTACTGTTTCCTTATAAGTTGTGTAAAACCTTTCCTCCGATTCCAGGAAATCGTAATCCAAGCCGACCTTATTATTTCCATTTGACATATATGGCCCAAAATAAGCATAGTTTATAAAATAATTAGGAACCATATACTTTGTCATGCCACCTGTTCCCAAGAAACCTTTATGCTCTGCCATATACGCTTTATCGAAGCTGCTATTGTAACTGGTTATCAGGTTCTGTATATACTCCCCGTCCATGACTCCTTCCAGTTCTTTAGATGCTTCTCTCAACGCCCTGTAAGATGCCAGCCCCTCCACAATTTCTCCCTGGCTGTCTATTGACCGATACTGAAGGTTTAAATATACAAAAAGATGCAGCACTGCTACAACACACATGGCAATGACCGCCACGCCAGCTATCTTATTCCATAGCTTTCGATATTCCATCCATATTTGTTTTTTCATTTTACCGCTCCCATCGCACTAATCCGTTTTGTAGCTGCTGCCATGATACAGCACTTCCCAGTCAGAACCTTTTCCTTCCCTGACAAGAATCAGATACTGCCAGTTTCCATTATCGTTATATTCGCAGAGGAATATATTGTCCGCATCATATCCACTTGCAACTCCTTTATCTTCATCTTCATAGATAGCAATCATCCTTGGATCGATGCAGGCCCATACTCCGCTTTCCAAGTTAAGCGTACCTTCAACATAAGCGCTTGCTGCTCTAAACGCCTCATTCAATTCCTTGGAGTCAAATCTGGACGTGTAGCCGCTGCTGTCACCAACACCGTAATTATAGTTCTCCTCATTCGGAAGTTCCACCATCGTATAGCCTCCGCTGGAAGAAACTCCTTTTTCCCTTTCAGCCCGATAAGCAGCCAGTTCCTCTTCGATACCCTCTGCAGCCTGGAGCTGAGACTGTGACTGACTGCTTTCTTCCGTCTGTCCGGTCTCGGTATCTGTCAGGCTCTCCTTCTCTCCTGCATTATGTCCAGCATTCTCCATATCTGTAGAAATAATGCTGCTTGAACCGTTATTTGCATTATTGTCATTTGAACCACATCCTGTCATAAGCGCCATAACAAGCATTCCTGCTGCCATTAACTTTACCTGATTTTTTTTCATATCATTTCACTCCTTTTTGTTTTTTCATTGACAAATATATAGTAATCTTCCAAGGTAGGCATTACAGACCTGCACTCAATGTTCGGAATTTGTTCTCCCACAAAACGAACCTGAACATCCCTTCCCATTTGTTTGATGTGAATGACTGCCCGCTCTGTGCTTACGATATTCATCATATCCTGCCCGACGGTTGCCTCCCATACCTTACCAGTCACTCCTTCTACCAGTTGGTCGATATTGCCGGTCTCAGTAATCTCCCCCTTCCGGATTACAATCAGCTGATTTGCAATGGCTTCTATATCTGACACGATATGTGTTGAGAGCAGGACTATTTTCTCTTTTGCCATATTGCTGAGTATATTGGAGAACCTTATCCTCTCTTTGGGATCAAGCCCTGCCGTCGGCTCATCCAGTATCAAGATTTCAGGATCATTCAGTATCGCCTGTGCAATGCCAATCCTTCTTTTCATCCCCCCGGAAAAAGTCCTCACTTTCTTGTTTGCAACATCGGAAAGATTGACAAATTCCAGCACTTCCGGTATCTTAGTCTTCAATTTTTCTTCAGGAATTCCTTTCAGCGTACCCATATAAGACAGAAAATCTGTTGCCGTGAAACTAGGATATACGCTGTAATCCTGTGGCATATATCCGACCAAATTGCGGTAATCCTCGTCCATCTCAGTGATGTTTTTCCCGCCGTACACAATGTTTCCGCTGGTAGGAAAATCTACCGTGGTAAGAATCCTCATGAGTGTACTTTTTCCCGCGCCATTTTCGCCCAAAAGTCCATACACCCCTTGTTCCAGCTTAAAGTTTACATCCTTTAATGCTTCTTTTTTTCGGTAGGACTTGCATAGATGCTCTACCTGCAATTCCATCCTTGACTCCATTTCTTTACCTCCACATTATATTTCCCATCAAAAACACTCAGATAGGATATTTATATTCTACCTGAGTGTTTTGACTTACTTTCGGTAAAGTTGTGTTAAAGTTGCAACATATTTGTGTTACAGTTGTAATTTTTTATTCCTGCCTTATCAGTAACTGATAGGTGATAGTATACTTATAACTATTTTCCAATCCGATTGACATGCTATATGAACGCTCCTGTGCATATAATTGACTTTCTTTTATTGCAATTTCGATCCTGGTTTCTCCAGAATGAATCACAGCAGAGTCATCATCCGATACCTGCAGACCAGCCAATTCCACAAAAAGCCGCAACCTGTCATCAGGCGTTTTTTCCGGCTGCTCCTCATATAGCGTGATTTCCGCGCCCCAAACTTTTCCTGTGACGGCATTCAGATATAGTACTGCACTTATGGACCGACTGGAATACTTTACTGTCCAGAAACTATAATATGCCTCTAACTGCTCTCCGGCTTCTTCCGTCTGCACACCTATGCCCAGCTCCGTATTTATAGTATAGGCCGCTGCATCTTTTTCTTCCCCTATACCCATTTCAACCAGCCACTTTTCACCAGCCTTAATAGCTTCTTCCATCGAAATCTGTCCTGCCACCGGTTCATGCAATATTGAACTGTTACGTTCATTCCAACACTTTATAGCATCTTCTATCTGCTCAGTCTTCAGAACATTTCTTTCACTGGATGTATCTTCACTCACTACACCTTCTTTATCATTTTCCCAACTCTCCCATGTCCGGACTGGCAATTCCATTTTTACCCTGCCACTCTCCGTCAGCAGCTGTGTTTCCCTGAGCCGCAGTATAAAATTCATGACTTTCATACTGCCAAAAATGAAAAAAGCAGCGAATATCAGAAAAACAATGGTGTACTTATATTTACCTATCATTTTCTTCTCCCCCTGCCACAAAATTCAAGTAAATTTGGGTCCCCGTTTTACCATCGCTTTCAATCTCCATCTTCGCCCCATGTACCTCTACAATCTTTGATACCAATGCCATTCCAATCCCCGCCCCATGCTGTTTCCTGGAGCGGGACTTATCCACCATATAAAATGCCTCCGTTATCCGCTCCAGCTCCTCTGGGGGGATTCCTTTTCCATTATCTTTAATCCTGATCTGGTAGATATTCCTATCCTGCCTTCCTACTATCCAGACATCCTTGCAGTCTGCTTTCAAAGCATTGTCTGCCAGATTCAATATCATGGTCTTAAAAAGGTCATAATCCACCCGGATACTTCCCTCCCCTATCTCCATGTGCAAAGCAGCGCCATGCTTCCTGCATACAGGCTCTATGCCCTGTTCCAGATTTTCAAACATCTCCCTGACAGGCATCTTCTCCAGAATAAATTCCTGCTTGTCCAGCACAAACAAGTCCATCAGCTTTAAGGACAAAGACTCCAGCCTCATTCCTTCCTTCAATATATATCCAGCAGCACTCTTTACTTCCTCTCTCGGAAGATTCCGCTGGTAAAGCATATCTGCATACCCAATCACAGATGTCATCGGCGTTTTCAGTTCATGGGCAAAATTCGCGGCAAAATCCTCCTTCTGCCTTGCAGCGT
The DNA here is from genome assembly GCA_947174985.1 of uncultured Lachnospiraceae bacterium. Lineage (GTDB taxonomy): Bacteria > Bacillota > Clostridia > Lachnospirales > Lachnospiraceae > Acetatifactor. Next base: position 13,759 of record CAMWLB010000025.1, read on the forward strand.
CCGATAATTCCGCAATTTTTTCCTCTATTTGTTCTGCCATCTGGTTAAAATCATATGCCAGTTCGCTCATCTCATCTTTTCCTTTTATGCTGATCCTTTCGGTATACCCTCCGCCTGCAATCCTCCTTGTCGCTTTCCTTACTTTCTTTATTGGTGCCGTAATCAGATTTGTCAGCAGAAAAATCATCGGGAAACTAATGCATAAAATAGCTATATATATTCTCTGGAAATAATCAATCATATTTTTCTGTGTATCTATCACAGAACTAATGTCTATCTGCGTAATCAGATACATCGTCTTTTCACCTTGTCTTATATAGTCACATACAAAAATATAATTTCTTCCATCTTTTTCATAAATACGAAAAGATATCCTATTATCATCAACTTCAACAAAGTCAAGCTCTGCTGGTTGCACTGCCAAATTGGAAAAGAAATTTTTTCCATCTACTCCATACACCGCAACCGGAACTGAAAAGCTATTTGATATATTTTCAACTTCTGTTTCTTCCCTTAAAAAAAACTCTGGCTCGGAATACAGTATAGATTGCAGGATATATCTGTTATATTGAAAATTCTGAAAAGCAACCTTTTTTTCCTGTTCTATTGCATTTCCATAAGCAAAATTTATCAGTAAGTACCCTACACCCTGAAAAGTAATGCCAAATATCACGACAAAGGATAAACATATTTTATGAAACAGCTTCATTCTCCATCCTCCAGTCGATACCCGATCCGAAATACGGTTTTAATATAATTATCCCAGTTCAGTTTCCTTCTGAGCCGCTGGATATGGGAATCCAGTGTGCGGGTATCTCCCACATATGGTTCACCCCACACCTTCTCATATAACTTTTCCCGGTACAATGCTACGTTTTTGTTCTGGATCAGTTCCACCAACAAATCAAACTCCTTTACCGTCAGTTCCACTGGCTTCCCTCCCTTGCTGACCATTCTGGAAACCATGTCTACCTCCACATCCGCAAAGGAAAGTTTATTATTTATCTTCCCATATCTCCTGAGCAGGGCTTCCACACGGGCCATCAGTTCTCCAATCTGAAACGGCTTGACAATATAATCATCAGCTCCCATCTTCAGCCCTCTAATGCGGTCATCTATCCCGCCTTTTGCTGTCAGGAAGATAACAGGTGTTCCAATAGGCTTGACGTACTCCAGCAATTCATAACCGTCAATCTCTGGCAGCATGATGTCCAGCAGGATCAGGTCTAAGCCGCCTTTCTCAATATAATCCGCTCCTGTTTTTCCGTCATAAGCGCAGACACATTTATATCCTTCAGCCGTCAAATTTATCTTTATCAAATTTGCGATAGATTCATCGTCTTCTACAATCAAAACATTCATCACAAAAACCTCCAATATATTCATTATACCAAAAAGATGTGTCAAAGTTGCGTATTTCTCAAATCTTCCCAGATTATTTATGAATATGCTACATATCTAATCATCAGTTCTGCATTATAACAAACAGTACCCATGTATAAACGACACAAAATAATTGAATAACCTCGGCCTGTTGTATTTGTCCGGGAGCTGTTAAAAATCTGTTCTATTCTCATTTAAACGCTCCTTCCTTACATGTGTAAGATTACTATACTGTTCAGCAAATATCACCCCGTTTCCCGGTCAACCGGGCTATACTTCTCTTACTCACCTATTCGTAAAACGGTACTGATATTCTGGTATATTTGAAATCTCGTCATCCAAAATTTTGTTTCCCAAATACTGAAAACTGCCATCTTCTGCAAACTGTACTGTAAGCTCATGCGTTATCACTGCATCATCACATAAAATCATGCTGCACACTGCATCCACAGTTAAAGTGACTGTTCCATTTTTCCTGTTTTCTTCTGTTATAGGCTTTACCCTGACCATACAGCTCCCATCCACGATTTCAGTAACTTCCGGGTACTCCGGTACGCATAACTCATAACAGAACCATCCCTTATCTGTAAATCTCCATTCTTTGATCCGGGTATATGAAATATATGTTATCACAGATTTATCATCATCACTCCATGTTGCTCTTGCGAATAAAACATACATATCCTTACCATCATAAGAATATTTATATCTCCAAATGCCGCCATCCGAATGTATTTCATAAACAACTGCCGAACCACTGCTTCCCGCTATGGAAGCATTTAAAAAATCTTCTAGCTCTTTATAGTTTTCCATATTAGAATATACTGCCGTTACTGTAACCGGGTAGCCGGCGCTTTTCAGTTTTTCCACCATCTGATATATGATCTCATCTGCAATGACAACATTGGACGCATAGCCTTTATCTGCGTTTTGGTATAGTTCTGATATAAGTCCCATCATTTCTTTACAATCATCTTCTGCCTCCTTCTGTTCACTGTTACTTACCGGAAGGTTGTAACTCTTTTTCTACTCTGTCTGTCTCTGCTGTCATTACAGGCACAAATTGAAACACAACATAGCAGCATAATGATCAGCAAGATACCTCTTTAATTCATCATCAAAATCATGTATCCCAATATAGCCAATAACCGAATCCTCATTCCACCAAGAACTGCGTCGAACATTATACATATCTGTCAATTAACTATCCATATTGCGGACAATCTCTTTATAGGCGTCTTCCCATTCCCTATTTATTTTCGGCATATGATCCTCCACTGGCACCTCTGATGCATCCCCGTCCGTCATGGTTTCTTCGCTTTCCAGTACGATATACTGATTTTCCCCCTCTTTTCCGCAGGCACAGGATAAGGCAACACATAACAACATATTGACCAGTAAAATAAAATTCTTCTTCGACATCCTAATGCCCATTCCTTCATTTTTCTATTCGTGGCAGTTCCAGTTCCTTTTGTTCGATAGTATTGGATAAATATCGGAATGTCCCATCCTCAAATGGCTGGACTACAATCTGATTTGTAAAAGCATAATCCGAATTGTAATCTGGCCACACTCCATCCACATAAAGTGTGATTGTCCCATCTTCATTCTGTTTGTAATCTACCACTTCCCCAAAAGGCGGAAACTGTCTTGCAAATATCATTTCATATTCATAGCCGTTCGCATCTGCATGATAACCGCAATATTCTCTTACCTGTTCTACGGATACTGGAAAGCAGGTAGTCATGATACGCTCATAAATTTCTGCCGGGATCAGCCCACCCTCTGTCCTAAAAGGTTCATTTGTATATATCCGGTATATGTCCTCAAACATGCGTGGCATTAAGATTTCCTCTACATTGCTGGCATCCCAGTTTGTTACAAGCATATTATAATTCACGAAACTAAGCCCATATATGTACTTTTTTGTCAGTTCCCTACATTCATCTGACAAAGGCTTTACCCTGTAATATTCCCGCAGATTTCCATGTGCGATTACTTCCGTATATGTATAAATAAAATACCCTTTCTCTGTCAGCTTTATCTCTTCCAAATCATTGATCCCAAAACTTTTTATTTCCGGTATGCCGCCTTCCCGCCAGCCTACCGCAACATAATAAGATTGTATTTTTTCGTTTCTATAAACAAATGTCAGCGCACCTATATTCCCCTCCCTGTGTACGCTAAACACTGTAACCATTGCATCCCTGCCGGAAATATAAGCAGAATAGAAATCCTCCATTTTCTGATAGTTTTCCATGTTCACGTCATCAGAAACACTTACAAGCCCCTGTTCTCCCAACTGCTTTACCACATCTTTTCTCTGTTGATCAGAAAAACCCTCAATACGGGAATATTCTGTCTCAGGATATGCAATCTCAACCTTCTTATAAAGCTCCATGCACTGCTCCGCCGCTGCCATTGCCTCTTTCTGCAAATTCTGTTCTTCTTCCGCTGTCAAAATACTGACAGGCTCCGAAGTCTCCCCTATATAGACTTCGGCGGGATCTCCGGACTCTTCCAAAAAGCATTCTATTGATTCATCTTCTTTTACAACTTCCGTACTTTCGATTATGACTGGCGGTTCCCACACTTCCGCTGCGTTCTTTTCAGAACATCTTTTTCCCAAAACAATACTGCTTATTATAACAATGATTACCATCAGCACAATAAAGAAACCATACTTTTTTATAAGCCATTTCACATCTTCCACTATTCTGT
>CAMWLB010000026.1 GCA_947174985.1 uncultured Lachnospiraceae bacterium
CTATTTATACCGTAAAGGATGACGCCATATTTTGTATGATGGATTCCAAGATGGCAACGGAACTGTCTTATTTTGAGCGGAGCGGTATCCTGTGTGAATTTGCAAGATGGAACGGAGGGGGCGATGAAGGGGGCTACGGGCAATATTACTATCAGGCAGTGAAGGATGGAACGCTTACGGATGCTGCAACGCCTATATTGAATTATTCCTACAATGCTGTTTATAATGAAGAGAATATCTATACCGGCGAAGGAATTACCAACTATTATTATATGGGGCAGGAGACAGATGAAGCGACATATAAAGAAATGCAAAGCAGTCTTGGGATTACGGCGGACGGCAGCAGGCTCTGCTCGGAAAATGCCGTTGGAAAAGAAGAAATGCTTGCAGCTTTAAGCCGGTAGGAGTGCGGTTAGAGAATAGAAATATCTTGGGAAACTTTCAAAAAGAAAGCGTGATGGCAAAATGCAAGGCTATAATTGTATTATGATATACAAAAAGGGCGGGAAGGAACTGCTTTTCTGCAGGCGGACGAAGGACCCGTACAAGGGGAAATATAATCTTGTGGGCGGGAAAATTGAGCAGGGAGAGGACGGTTTTCATGCAGCGTACAGGGAGCTTTATGAGGAAACGGGCATCTCAGAGGAGCAGGTGACGCTGAAACACATGATGGATTTTACTTACTACAATCAGGACTGTTATGTCGAGATTTATGTGGGCTCTCTTGAGAGCGAGGTGGTGCTGCGGGAGGAAAAACATCCGCTGGTGTTTTTGGAACTGGAAAAAGAAGATTTCTTTTCGCTGGAAAAGTTTGCGGGGGAAGGAAATATTGGACATATGATTGAACAGGTGAAGGACTATGGAGAAGGTATCGCAGAAGAAAAACAAGGAAGGGCAGAAGGTTTCTAACACACCCCAGTGCCCTTTTGTAAAAAAATGCGGCGGCTGCAAAGGTTTCGGGCTGTCCTACAATCAGCAGCTCCAAAAGAAAGAGAAAGTACTGGAAGAGCAGTGCGGGCAGTTTGGCAAATTCGAGCCGATTGCCGGCATGAAGAATCCTTACCACTACAGAAACAAGGTACATGCCGTATTTGGCGAGGACAGGCGGCACAATATCATATCGGGCATTTATGAGGAGGGCACCCACAGGATTGTGCCGGTGGATAGCTGCTTTTTGGAAGATACGAGGGCGGATGAGATTATTGTATCCATCCGCGGACTATTGAAATCCTTTAAAATCCGCCCCTATCATGAGGACACGGGGTATGGTTTGTTTCGTCATGTATTAATCAGGACGGGGTATGCCACAGGTCAGATTATGGTGGTGCTTGTGCTGGCATCGCCGATTCTGCCGTCCAAAAATAATTTTGTGAAGGCATTATTGAAGCTGCATCCTGAAATTACCACGATTGTGCTGAACGTAAATAATAAGGATACCAGCATGATTCTGGGGGAGAAGGAAACTGTGCTGTACGGCAGGGGATATATTGAGGATACTTTGTTAGGAAAGACTTTCCGTATTTCTTCCCGTTCTTTTTATCAGGTCAATCCGGTGCAGACGGAAAAGCTGTATCAGAAGGTGATTTCGTATGCAGCCTTAAGCGGCAGAGAAACCGTGCTGGATGCGTACTGTGGGACAGGGACAATCGGTCTGATTGCAAGCAGCAGTGCAAAAGAGGTCATCGGCGTGGAACTGAATTCTGCCGCCGTAAAAGATGCCAGAATCAATGCAAAGCAGAACCGCGTATCCAATATTATGTTTTATGAAAAGGATGCGGGAGAGTTTATAAGGCAGATGGCGGAGCAGCAGGCGTCAGTGGACGTGGTGTTTATGGACCCGCCCCGCGCAGGCAGTACGGAGGTATTTCTGGATTCCCTTGTAACGCTAAGGCCTAAAAAAATTGTGTATGTTTCCTGCAATCCGGAGACACTGGCGCGTGATTTGCGTTATCTGAAACGCAAAGGCTACCGTATGGCAAAGGGTGCAGGCGTGGATATGTTTCCGTGGACTTCGAGTATAGAGGCAGTCGTGCTGCTTACCCCGCAAAAGCGCTAAAGGACAAAATGCAAGGACGAAAGGCGATTGCATATGAAAATATTAAAAATAATCTGGTATTCCTTTTTAGGATTTTTATCGGTCATTATTCTATTTATACTGCTATGTGCTTTTAATCCGAAGCTGACAAATTCTGTGGCGGCTTTCCTGTATCCGAACGGTACAAGGGGATATACGTCAGGCGGGCAGTCATCGGGAGGACAGCCTGCAGGCGGGCAGTCTGTGAACCTTCAGCCTTCGGGCGGACAGGGCAATGCGGAAAACGCCGGTATGACATATGAACCGTCAGCGGACGGGACAGGGAGCGGACTTTCTTCGGGCTATGTGCCGCCTGACCGGACAGATATTGTAATACCGGAAAATGTATCGGGCAGAAACGGGTATCAGCCGGTTCAGGAAGACAATACACAGATTGCAGATACGGAAGCCGAGACGCTGCGGCAGCAGATTGGGACGGGAGAAACCGGGGAAGGACTGACCTTTGATTCCTTGTACTATCCGTACTACGCCATGCTGAGTGAGAGCGGACAGAGCCTGTACCGCCAGATATATGCAAATGCGCTTAATCTGAACGGGGTTTTTGCCCCTGCGCAGGATATAGCTGTGAATGAAATCCGAAATGTGTTCGCGGCGGTTTATAATGACCATCCCGAGCTTTTCTGGCTTGACACGGCATATGCCTGCAAATATATACAGAACGGACAGTGTGTGGAAATTGATTTGCAGTTTAACCGCACAGCGCAGAATCTGGACAGCGCCAGAGCGGAATTTGAGCAGAGGGCTGCCGTGATTGTAAGCGGGGCACAGAATCTGGGAAGCGAATACGAGAAGGAAAAATATGTACATGACATGCTGCTTGCGCAGGTGGAATACAGCCTTTCGGCGGAGATGAATCAAAGTGCGTACAGCGCGCTGGTAAACGGAAGGACGGTGTGCGCCGGCTATGCCAGAGCCTTTCAGTATCTGATGCAGCAGCTTCATGTTCCCTGCTATTACTGCACCGGCTATGCCGGAGAGAACCATGCATGGAATATGATTCTGCTGAGCGATGGGTACTACAATGTGGATACAACATGGGACGACACAGGTACAGGCGCTTATGATTATTTCAATAAAACGGACGCAGACTATGCGGATACCCATATCAGGCAGGAACTTTCGGTATATCTGCCGCCGTGTGACGGACAACTCTACCGGACGCAGGAAATAGAACTGGTGGAAAACCCGGACGGCAGCGGCGTGCTGCGCAGTCTGGCAGATGCAGGAAAAACGGAGTCCGATGTATTGAATTCTATTCAGGACTATTACACGGACTGCTATAATCAAATTGTGCAGAAGGGAAGCGGCACCTATGAGTTTTCCAATGTACTTGGGAATCTCGATGCGCTGCAGAAATGGTATGAGATTTACGAGTCAGGAGAGTACAGTCAGGGATATATGGAAAATGCAGTACTGGCAGTCGGGGCGACTTCATGGGACATGAACCTGAGGCTGGAGGAACTGCAGGGCGGCAGATATCTGGTAACACATGAAATCACCATACGCTGAGCGTATGGTGATTTTGCGGTTCGGGAAAGACAGGTGGAAACTGCAAATTTCAGGTGGAGTAAGAGAGAACGGAGCAAATGGTGCCGCCGCCGACTACAACATCCCCGTCATAAAGCACAACGGCCTGTCCCTTTGTAACTGCGCGCTGGGGCGAATCAAAATCAATTTGCAGTGTGTCGTCATCAATCTGCAGCACGCTTGCCCACTGCTCTGCCTGCCGATAGCGCACCTTTGCTTTCAGCCGCAAGGGAGTGTGAATGGAGGGAACGGAAATCAGGTTGATATCGTTTGCAATCAGGGATGTGGCATACAACTCAGATTCCCTGCCCAGTGTGACGGTGTTGTCAGCGGGATTCACCGCACAGACATACATCGGTTCCGGAAAAGAAAGTCCAAGCCCTTTCCGCTGCCCGATGGTGTAACGGACAATACCGCAATGCCTGCCAAGAAAGTGACCGTTTTGGTCAATGAAATCGCCTGCGGGATATTTCTTTTTGCTGTACCTTTCCATAAACTCTGCATAGTTTCCGTTTTGTACAAAGCAGATATCCTGACTGTCGTGTTTGTGGGCGTTGAGAAAGCCCTGTGCCTCGGCAATCCGACGGACTTCCTGCTTTGTCATGCAGCCTAAGGGAAAACGAGTATGCTTTAGTTGCTCCTGTGTCAGGCTATATAGCACGTAACTCTGATCTTTATTGTCATCGAGAGCCTTTTTCAGCAGGTATCTGCCGGATTCCCTGTCCTGCTCAATACGGGCGTAATGTCCGGTAGCGATGCAGCCGCAGCCAAGCTCCCGGGCGCGGCTGTAAAGTCTGTCAAATTTCAAATAGCGGTTGCAGTCAATGCAGGGGTTCGGCGTTCTTCCGTTTTCATAGGCGTCAATAAAACGACTTATCACAGTTTGCGCAAAGCTTTCCGAGAAATTAAACACATGGTAGGGAATACCGAGTTTATAAGAAACGCCTCTGGCGTCTTCCACGTCGTCGAGCGAGCAGCAGGAATGCTCCCGTGGGATACCGGCATCCTCATTATAAAACAGTTTCATGGTCACGCCCATTAAATCATATCCTTGTTCTTTCATCAGAAAGGCGGCCACGCTGGAATCGACGCCGCCGCTCATGGCAATCAAAGCTTTCATTTTTTCAATCCTGGCTCCTTGGGTTTAAACTTCACAGCTTCGCATGGCAAGAATGGTTTTTTCAATCAGGGCATCCAGTTCCCAGCCGAGCATGGCGGTCCCGCGCTCGATGACTTCCCGAGAACAGCCGGCAGCAAAATTCAGATTTTTATATTTCTTTTTGACAGATTTCAACTCCAAATCGGACACACTTTTTGAAGGGCGCATAAGCGCCACCGCGCCGATAAGACCGGTCAGCTCGTCCACCGCATACAGAACCTTTTCCATTTCATGTTCCGGTTTGATATCTACTGTCAGTTCATAGCCGTGGCTTGCTGTTGCATGAATGATGTTCTCATCGATACCGCGTTCCCGCATAATAGCCTGCTCTTTGATGCAATGCTGTTCGGGAAACTGCTCGAAGTCCAAATCATGTAAAAGACCGACGATGCCCCAGAATTCTTCTTCCTCGTCATAACCAAGCTCTCTCGCAAAATATCGCATGACACCTTCGACTGTCAGGGCGTGTTTCAGATGAAAAGGTTCCTTGTTAAATTCGGTAAGCAGCGACCACGCTGCTTCTCTTGTCAAAATTTCTGCCATAAATGTAAATATCCTTTCTTTGAAAAATACTTGTCAACAGCGTTCTTAAGTGGTATTATAATACATAAAACATATGTACATAGTAGGTTATTGACATAAATGCACACTGCTTTATATCACATACGCATCGGAGGAACGTTCCTTTTGCTGGTTTAAAATATCCTGTAAGGTTATTCCATCGAGGTACTCGTTGACAACCCGATAAAGTCCCTGCCAGACAGGAAGTGTCGCACAGTCGTTGCAACGCTCACATTCAATGGGGGTGTGTTCCAGACATGCAACGGGGGAAAGACTTCCTTCTGTAAGGCGGAGTATCTCTCCGACAGTACAGGCATCAGGTGCTTTGGCGAGGCGGTATCCGCCCTGAAAGCCCCGTGTAGTCCGCAGAATATCAGATTTATTGAAAAGCGGAATAATCTGTTCCAGATATTTTTTGGATATGCCCTGACGCTCTGCGATATCCTTCAGCGCAACGTAGCCATCCTCCTGATGTTCCGCCAAATCCAACAGCATGCGCAGTGCATAACGTCCTTTTGTTGAAATCTTCATAAGAAATACCTCCTGATTCATCAACCTATAATACCATATACTTTATAGGTTTTCAATAGAATCCTTTTGCCTTTGCAGAAGAAATAGCAGGATAAATGTAAGAAGAAACGGAGAAAAAACATGACACTACAGCAGCTTCATTATGCAATCACAATATCAGAGACCGGTTCGCTCAACAAGGCAGCGGAAATCCTTTATGTTTCCCAGCCTTCCCTGACGGGAGCCATGCATGAACTGGAGAACGAGCTTGGCATCACCATTTTTCATCGGAGCACGCGCGGCGTATCGCTTACCAACGATGGCGTTGAGTTTATTACTTATGCAAGACAGGTTTATCTGCAATATGAAAATCTGATGGATAAATACGGCAAATCGGGAAATTTGAAGAAGAAGTTCGGTATTTCCACTCAGCACTATTCCTTTGCTGTCAAGACCTTTGTGGAAATGGTAAAGCAGTTTAACACTGCAGAGTACGAGTTTGCCATACGTGAGACAAAGACGCTGGAAGTGATTGAGGATGTCCGTACTTTGCGAAGTGAAATCGGTATTCTGTATCTGAGCGACTTTAACAGGACATTTATGTCAAAGCTTTTCAAGACTTATGAGCTTGTATTTCATAAACTGATTACCTGCAATGTATATGCATATCTTTGGAAGGAACACCCTTTGGCGCAGGAGAAATCGTTACGACCGGAGCAGTTGTATGCATATCCCTGTCTTTCCTTCGAGCAGGGTGGGAACAGTTCCTTCTATTTTGCGGAGGAGATTTTCAGCGAGAAGGAGTATCCGCGTATCATCAAGGCGACCGACCGTGCAACCATGCTGAATCTGATGATTGGATTAAATGGATATACTTTGTGTTCCGGCATCATCTGTGAGGAACTGAATGGCGGGGAGTACAGGGCGGTTCCTCTGGCGTTAGAAACGGAAGACAGCGTTGGAGACAGCCGGATGGAGATTGGCTATATTGTGCGAAAGAATCAGATTTTAAGCCAGATGGGTGTCCTGTATATTCAAAAAATGGAAGAATATCTAGGGTTATAGGTTTGCCCTATAACCTATTATACCTATAGAGTATTGGTAATTCTAGCGGGCAGGGATATAATAAAGGAAATGTTGATTACAGCAGATGAGGAGCAGTTATGGACAAAACAGAAGAAAAAATAGTAGAGATAATTGATAAAAACCGCGATTTGATTATTTCCTTTGGAAGAGATATTTTCCAGCATGCCGAGCTGGGGTACAAAGAATTTCGCACCGGTGAGCAGTTCAAAATCATGTTAGAGAAGTATTTGCCTAAGGTGGAAAGCAATCTGGCTATTACAGGGGTAAAGGGATATCTGAATGAAGAAAAAAAGAATCTCTTTTCGGTGGCACTTTTAGGAGAACTGGACGCCTTAAAAATTCCGGATTATCAATATGCCAATCCGGAGACGGGAGGCGCACACTGCTGTGGACATCATGCGCAGCTTGCAGGCGTTGTGGGAGCGTTGTTAGCGCTTTCCGACAAAGAGGTGGTGGAGAAGCTGGACGGGCAGGTGATATTTTTGGCAACGCCGGCGGAAGAGTACGGCGAGGCGGAATTTAAGAATTCGCTCATTTCCGAGGGGAAAATTGCTTACGGAGGTGGAAAGTGCGAACTGATTCGGGAAGGAGCGTTTGATGATGTGGATGTGGCGCTGGCGCACCATATTTCACCGGAAGGTTTGTGTGCAGGAAGCGGAAGCACAAACGGTTTTGTGGCGAAGGTAATCCGAATAAAGGGAAAGGCAGCCCATGCTGCAGCAGCGCCACATGAGGGAATTAACGCCTTGTATGCCGCTTCGCTCGGACTGCAGGCACTTGCATACAATAAGGAAACTTTTCAGGAAAAGGACTGCGTGCGGGTACATCCGATTGTGACGAAAGGCGGCGATTTGGTCAATGTGGTTCCCGAGGAGGCGGTGATAGAGACGCTGGTGAGAGGAAAAACGAAAGAAGCAATCAGCGATGCGGCGCGCAAAACGGACAGAGCCTTTAAGGCGGGGGCATATGCGCTGGGAGCCGGATGCCGGATTGAAACTTCAGCGGGTTATCTGCCTTCTCTGCCACAGGCAGTTCCGGCAGAACTGATTGCAATCATAGAAGAGGCGGCGGGAGAGAAGGCGAAAATCGCAGATTTGCAGGAGCATGGAGCCGGTTCGACGGATGTAGGGGACGTGCAGCACCTCTTACCGGTACTTACCTTCCATACCGGAGGCGTATCCGGCGGACTGCATCAGACTAATTTTTCCATAGATGATGAGGAAAAAGCATATGTCCTGACTGCAAAAATTTTTGCACTGTGCGCATACAGGCTGTTAAAGGACGGCGCGGCGCTGGGGAAAAAGCTAAAGCAGGAGTATCAGCCGGTTTTCCGGAATAAGGAAGAGTACACGGCGTTTTTAGATAGCTTTTGTGCCGTGGAGGAGGCATAAATATGGGAAAAGAAGATTTTAAGATAGAGGGAACGGTAGAGAAGAAGCTGATGGTGGACCAAATCAGGTTGGCGGCAAGACAGTTTGCCATGCTGTATTTTCATTTTTCCAAGGTGCTCTATGAGAACTATGGAGCGGAAAAAGCGAAAGATTTAGTCAGGCAGGCAGTGTTTGAGCAGGCGCTGGAGCGTTCCGATATTATGCGTGAAAAAGCAATTGCTGAGCAAAAGGGCACGGATACGGTGAAGGATTTTATGAGCGTAATTGACCTTCCGTTTTGCGGATGGATACCCCAGTGGGGGGAGAATCACTGTCCGTATGCGGAAAACTGGCGGGGATATTTTGAAAAATATCCGTGGTTTCAGGAATTTGCAACATTTTACTGCGATGTAATCGACACGACGACCATTGAAAATTTCACGAAACATATTTCCCATAAAATCACGCAGAATGTCATCACAGAGGGACAGAGTTGTGAGAGAAAATATTTTGAGAGTGAAGCGGTAAAGGGAGGCAGATTTACATATGAAGGAAAAGCGTAAAAAAAGGTTTACTTATATCACTGCCCTGCAGATTCTGACGGTGGCGGCGCTTCTGCTATATATGCAGTATGCAGTGGGAAGCGGAAAAGTCAGCAAAGTGTTTTTGGCGGCGCCGACGGATATCGCACAAAAGGGGATTAAGATGATAACGGACGGAACACTGCTTCCACATCTGCTGGTTACATTGCAGGAGGTATTTGCAGGATATTTTCTGGCGGCGGCAGTCGGCATTACGGTAGGGCTTCTGTGGGTGTTCTTCCCAAAACTGGAGGAATATATGAATGTGTTCTGTGCCGCCATTATGGCGGTGCCCAAAACAGCGATACTGCCGCTTTTGATTCTGTGGTTCGGAATCGGGTTTAAATCGAAGGTGGTGCTGATTTTTCTCTTTGCTGTGTTTACCATTCTTTACAATACGGTAACGGGGGCTAAGCTGTGTGATACAAAGTATATCAAAGTGGCGAGGGTGTTTGAGGCATCGAGAGTGCAGACCGTGTTTAAGGTTTTGATACCAGCGGCGCTGCCGTCCATATTTAACGGGCTGCGTCTTGCGGCGGCGACTGTGCTGACCGGCGTTATTTTTTCCGAAATGCAGTCGGCAAAGGCAGGGCTGGGATTTTTGCTGAGTGAGGCGCAGAGCAATTTGGCGACGGCAAGGGTATTCTTTATTATTATTTTAGTCACGCTTATTTCGGTGGGATTTGTAAAAATCATTGCAGGTTTGGAGTATTTGTTATGCTATAAATGGAGGAAATTATGAAAAAGAAAATGTTAGCGTTTTTGACAACCTTGGCACTTGTATTTTTGCTTGCGGCATGTGGGGCAAAGGAGACTGCGGGAGGCAGCAATGCGGATACGGACAGCGATGTAATTGTATTGCGCGCATGCTTTTCAAATGGTATGACCGGCGCGGTAAACAATTTTGCAATTGAAAAAGGGCTTTACGAGGCAGAAGGAATCAAATTTGAAAATGTACAGACCAGCGGCGCGGCGAATGACACTGTACTTTCCCTGCTGTCACGCGGGGAAATTGATGTGGCAGACGGTGACCCGAGCACCTATATCCCGGGCATTTATAACGGTGTTCCGGCAAAGCTGGTCGGCAATATGTGGAGATATTCCGGCTGCTATTGGCTGATTGCAAATAATGATATTGCAAGCCTTGAGGATTTGGCGGGCAGAACAATCGGCACGCAGGGAACAGCAGGCGGCATGAGGCTGTCCGTATTAAAAATGTTGGAGTCTGTCGGCCTGACCGAGGATGACGTTACACTGATTGCAAACGGTGCTTATCAGGATGCTTATGCAACGTTCACTTCCGGTTCGGTGGATGCAACCATCATCCACAACCCATACGCCGTACTGGCAGAGGAGGAAGGAACGGGACATATACTGGGGCGTGCGTGGGACTATATTCCGGACTATTATACCGGAACCATTATTGCTTCCGATTCCATTATCAAGAACGACCCGGAGAAGCTGCAAAGGTTTATTACGGCATATTACAAGGTACATGAGCTTGTAAAGAACGAATATTTTGATGAGTTTATCACATGGGCGGCAGAGCAGATGAATACAAGCGAGGAAGTAATGCGGCAGGCGGTAGAGTCGGAAATCGATGTATGGCTCGATTATCCGGTGATTCCTGTGGAGCGTGTGGAAACTACGCTTGGCATCCTGAACGGCTACGGCTGGCTTGAGGATGAAATTGATAATCTGGACGATATCATCAACAATACCTTTGCGGAACAGGCGGCGAAGGAGCTGAATCTGTCAGACCCTTACGCAAAGTAAGGCAGAAAACAATACAGAAAGGGTAACATAATGCCAACGATAAAAATAAACCATTTACATAAATCCTATACAAACGAAAAAGGAGAAGCCACGAAGGCGCTTGAAGATATCAATCTGGAGATTCGGGACGGCGAGTTTGTATGCATTGTCGGACCTTCCGGATGCGGAAAGAGCACACTGCTAGAAATGGTAGCCGGTCTTTTAGACAGCACATCGGGCGAAATCCTTTTGGATGATGTGCCGGTAAAGGGTACGAGCAGGGATATTGGTGTGGTGTTTCAGGATGCTTCGCTTTTCCCGTGGAAAACCGTGAAAAAGAATATTGTTTTTGGCATGGATATTGCAAAGGTTCCCAAAGAAGAGCAGGAGAAACGTCTGGCAAAGTATATCAGACTAATGAATCTGACGGAGTTTGAAAACAAATATCCGGCGCAGTTGTCCGGCGGTATGCAGCAGAGAGCGGGAATTGCAAGGGCGCTTGTCATGAACCCCAAGGTGCTTTTGATGGACGAGCCGTTCAGTGCGGTGGATCATCTGACGCGCTGTACCCTTCAGGAAGAGCTGGTTCGAATCCGGCAGGAGGAAAACAGAACGGTGTTTTTCGTCACACATGACCTGAACGAGGCGGTTTATCTGGCGGACAGGGTGATTCTGCTGACGCCGAGACCCGGGCGCGTGCAGCAGGAATATACGGTGAAGCTGCCACATCCGAGGAACCGCAACGACGACTACCTGATTCGCCTTGCAACTCGTATCATGGCAGATATCGGGCGCGGCTGCAGGGAAGATGAGGCGGCAGAATATTTTATCTAAGGAGAAAAAGAGATGTTTCGGGATACAAGTATGGATTATTACACAAAAGAGGAAGTGGCAGAGCTGTGGAACCGGAATATGAGTTTTACGGACGAAGAACTTTTGGATATGGATGAAACGGAGTTTCGCGCCAGAGTCCGCGAGCGTTCCCATCACACGCTTGAGATACAGGTTTATTATGCGGCGTACAGAAACAAGGTATTAAAAAAGGAACAGGCGGATTATACAAAGCGCCTGCTCCGAATCTGGAAGGAGAGAGTACTGTCCGAGGAGCTTCCGGAATACAAATACGCAAGCTTTCTGATTGAAGCGGCGGATGCGCTCTCAAGAGGGGAAAAGGTGGATTTGATGCCCTATAAGCCGACGCCGGTTACAAAGGAGATGGAATCCCACTTTTTTACCATTTTAAAGGAGCGTCGTTCCGTCAGGGAATTTACCGATGAAGATGTGCCGGACGAGGTACTGGAAAAGATACTTGACGCCGGACTTTGGGCAGCGCACGGCTGTAATGTACAGTCAATCCGTTATGTTATTGTCAGGGAGAAAAATGAACCGGGGCTTTTTAAGGGAAGCGATGTCCCGGGCGGTCCGATTCATCTGGTGATTTGTCAGGATATGCGCTGCTATCGTGCCAACTGTTTTACACCGGTGCGGAATCAGCTTCTGGATGCCGGCGCGGCAGGACAGAACATTGTGCTGGCGGCACATGCGGCAGGTCTGGAGGGCGTATGGCTGACTTTTCCCAATCAGGAATTCTGTGACCGCTTAAGGGAAAAGTTTAATCTGCCGGAATATATTCGTCTTGTCACCTATGTCGATGTCGGATATGGCGACCAGACACCGCATCCACCCCTGCGTGGAGATGTAAAGGACGCCATCTTGGGCAGATTTTAAAAAGTAAGCTGGTAGCTGCGCTGACAGGTATGGTGCAGAAAGGAAAGGGTAAGAGAAATGGATATCAAATTTGAGACTAGATGTATTCACGGGAATCCGTCGGATTCCCTGCAGGACGAAAATCGTGCAATCAGCTTTCCGATTTATCAGACGGCATCCTTCAGCCATATAAAGCCCGGGCATAACGAAAGCGGTTTTGATTATACGAGGGAGTCCAATCCTACGCGCACTCGTCTGGAAGAGGTGGTTTCCTCGCTGGAGGGTGCTGCCGGAACTGTTGCCTTTGCCTCCGGCATGGCGGCAATCAGCGCTTGTTTTGAGTTGTTTGCCGGCGGCGACCATATCATCTGTTCCGAGGATTTGTATGGCGGCGTTATCCGGCTGAACAAGGTGATTCATGTGAAAAACGGATTGGAGACGGAATATGTGGATACCACCGATTTGGAGGCGGTGCGCGCCGCAATCCGGCCAAATACAAAGGCTGTTTACATAGAGACACCCAGCAATCCGATGATGAATATCACGGATATGCGCGGCTGTGCAGAACTGGCGCATGAACATGGTCTTTTATTTATTGTGGACAATACGTTTCTTTCGCCCTACTTTCAAAATCCGCTATTGCTTGGCGCTGATATCGTGGTGCACAGCGGCAGCAAGTTTCTGGCGGGGCATAATGATACCATTTCAGGCTTTCTCTGCGCAAAGGACATGGAAATTGTCAAAAAAGTCCGCCTGATTGCCAAGACGACGGGCGGCATGCTTGCTCCCTTCGACAGCTGGCTTGCGATGCGCGGCATCAAAACACTTTCCGTCCGTATGGAGCGGCAGCAGGAAAATGCAGGAAAAGTTGCAAAATGGCTGTTGAAACAAAAAAAGATAACATCCGTTCTTTATCCGGGACTGAAGGAACACAAGGGATATGAAATCGGCGTGCAGCAGACAAGCGGCTTCGGCAGTATGATTTCTTTCTATACGGACAGTAAAGAGACGGCGCTTCAGATGCTGCAAAAGGTAAAGATAGTCATATTTGCGGAGAGTCTGGGCGGAACGGAATCCCTCCTCACTTATCCCGTTTTGCAGACACATCCCGACGTGCCGCAGGAAATGCGGGAACATCTGGGGATTACGGAGACGCTTCTGCGTCTGTCCGTGGGACTGGAAAATGCGGAAGATATTATAGCAGATTTGGAGCAGGCTTTAGATGGGAGTAGAGATGAGAGAGTACAATTTTGACAGAGAGATTTCACGGAAAAATACAAACAGCTTAAAATATGACTTTGCAGAAGAGCGGGGCTGTAGGGAAGATGCGCTTCCCCTGTGGCTGGCGGACATGGATTTCCCGACGGCAGAACCGGTTCTGGAAGCGCTGCATAATGCTGTCAGTCACGGAATTTTCGGATACAGTGAGGTAAAAAAGCCATATTATGATGCGGTTTTTGCATGGTACAAAAAACATTTCGGATGGGAGCCAAAGGAGGAATGGCTGGTAAAAACACCGGGCGTTGTTTTTGCTCTGGTTATGGCAATCCGCGCCTTGACAGAGCCGGGCGACGGCGTGCTGATTCAGACGCCGGTGTATCATCCGCTCCATTCTGCGATTCGGGACAATGGCAGGAAGCTGGTAAAAAATGAACTGTTGTATAAGAACGGGCGTTATGAAATTGATTTTGCCGATTTTGAAGCGAAAATCAGAGAAAATGGCGTAAAGCTGTTTATCCTCTGCTCGCCGCATAATCCTGTCGGCAGAGTCTGGACGAAAGAGGAACTGCAAAAACTTGGAGAAATATGTGAAAAATATGGTGTGATTGTGGCATCGGATGAGATTCACTGCGATTTTACGCTGCCTGCATATCCGCATACAGTGTTCCCCTTGGCTTGTCCTGCTTTGGAGGAGCGGACTATCATTTGTACTGCACCGAGCAAAACATTCAATCTGGCGGGGCTGCAGGTTTCCAATATCTGGATTCCGAACAAAGAAATAAGGAATCAAATTGTAAAAGAAATTGGAAAAAACGGATATTCCCAGTTGAATTCCCTCGGGCTGGTGGCGGCGCAGGCGGCATATGAGGGCGGAGAAGAGTGGTTAATCCAGTGCAGGGAATACCTGTATGGCAACCTTGATTTTCTGCGCACGTTTTTGAGGAAAAGACTGCCTGAAATCAAGCTGGTAGAGCCGGAAGGAACCTATTTTGCATGGCTGGATTGTTCGGCGATTCAGCCTGATGGGGAGAAGCTGCATGAATTTATCGTAAATAAGGCAAAGCTCTGGCTTACTTCGGGGGCTGTATTCGGAGAAGCATCCGGCTGTTTCCAGCGCATGGTGCTGGCGTGTACAAGAAAGACGCTCAGGGAAGCGCTGGAAAGGCTGGAAAAAGCAGTAAAGGAAATACGCAGATAAAGGAAACGCTGATTGATTCAGCGTTTTCCTAGGTAAAGGTTCCGCCTTTCTCTTCACAGTATTTGCAGCGGTACAGCTCTTTTTCTTCGTCTGCAAGAAGAAAGATGTGCGGCAGCTCCTGCTCGATTGAGGTGATACAGCGGGGATTTTTGCAGCGGATTACATTTTTTATCATCTTGGGGAGCACCAGCTCCTTTTTGTCCACGATTTCCCCGTCCTTGATGACATTGACGGTAATATTGTGGTCAATAAAGGCGAGCACATCCAAATCAAGCTGGTTGATGTCACATTCCACCTTCAGGATGTCTTTTTTGCCCATTTTATTGCTGCGGGCGTTTTTGATGATGGCGACTGTGCAGTCCAGCTTGCCAAGCTGCAGATGCTCGTAAATATCCATGCTTTTGCCTGCCTTGATGTGGTCAAGGACAAAGCCTTCTTCGATTTTTCCTACATTTAACATAGTTATCCTCATTTCTGCGCGGCTTTATTGAGTAAGTCATTTAAGTGTACAAGTATATGGCGCTGCGCAGGCACATACTTGCGTTTTATGGTTAATCTACATTGATTTCCAACAGCGTAAGGATAAGCGCCATGCGGACATAGACGCCGTACTGCGCCTGCTTGAAATATGCGGCGCGGGGGTCGCTGTCCACCTCCACGGAAATCTCGTTGACTCTGGGGAGCGGGTGAAGAACCAGCATATCAGGGCGCGCCAGCTCCATTTTGGCAGCGTCAAGGATATAGAAATCCTTTAAGCGCACGTAATCTTCTTCGTTGAAGAAGCGTTCCTTCTGCACCCTTGTCATGTAGAGCAGATCAAGGGAGGGCATTACATTTTCAAGCCGGATAACTTCTTCATAAGGAATTCCTTTTTCCTTCAAGGAGTCGGTGATATAGTCCGGAACCTTCAGTTCTTCGGGCGAGATAAAGACAAAGCGGATGTTCGGATAGCGGACCAGTGCGTTAATCAGAGAGTGTACAGTTCGTCCGAATTTCAAATCGCCGCAGAGCCCGATGGTCAGGTTGTCAAGGTGTCCCTTTAAGGTCTGAATGGTCAGCAGGTCGGTCAGGGTCTGCGTAGGATGCTGATGACCGCCGTCGCCTGCGTTGATGACGGGGACGCCGGATTTTTCAGCAGCCACCATGGGAGCGCCTTCTTTTGGGTGGCGCATGGCGCAGATATCGGCATAGCAGGAGATGATGCGAATGGTGTCCGATACGCTTTCTCCCTTTGCTGCAGAGGAACTGGCAGCTTCGGAAAAGCCGAGTACTTCGCCGCCCAGGCGGAGCATGGCAGATTCAAAGCTGAGACGGGTACGGGTGCTCGGTTCGTAAAAACAGGTTGCCAGAATCCTGCCATCGCAGGCATGGGCATATTTTGCGGGATTTTTTTCGATATTCCCTGCAAGAGCGAACAGCTTGTCCAGCTCTTCCACGGAAAAATCAAGTGGGCTCATTAAGTGTTTCATGTTTTTTCCTCTCTTTCTATGACATTCGCGCGTATTGCGTAATTCCGAAAAAAATCGAAGAGAAAAATCTCTTCGATTTTGGTTACGATTCCATATAAGATAACAAGTCTTCCACGGATTTACGTTTGGGAGCAACAGGTTCTTCAGCGGGATAGCCGATGGGAATCAGCGCCGCCAGCTCTCTGTCTTCGGGAAGTGAAAGCAAAGCAGATGCTTTGGCTTCATCAAAAATACCTAAAATAACGGTGCCGAGTCCTTGCTCATAAGCGGCAAGACAAAATGCCTCGGCAGCGATGCCGGTATCAAACATCTGCCAGCCCCCCTCTTTGGGAGTGCTGAAAGAGCCGTCCCTCTCAAAACCGCTTCTGTTTTTGATAAAGGTAACAGCAATGAGCGTGGGAGCGCTCTTTATAATTTCTCCGTTTTTTGCATAAGAGGAGGTACATTCGGAAGCAATTTTATCCTTCAGTTCCCCTTCCACGGCAATATAACGTACAATCTGTGTGTGCTTCCAGCTAGGCGCGTAAGAGGCTGTCTCTACGATACCTGCAAGCACGTCCCGCGATACGGGCTTATCGGTAAACTGTCGTATACTTCTGCGTCCACGGATACATTCGTTGGCTGTCATGGAAATCCTCCTGTCATATGACGTTTTGAGAGCAGGTGGTGCTGTTTTGCTCTTGGAACATTATAACATAAGTGGGGTGGGGAAGCAATGAGAAAAAATAGGTTTGTAGCAAGGGACGCCGGTGCAGCAAGTACATTTGTGTTTTATAAAAAGGAAAGCTCGCATTCGTCCCCTTCTGGTCTTCTTCCAATAACTGACCGACAACAAGGCGGTTTCTGCCAAGCCTTGAATGGTCTTTGACAATAATCGTTCCAACTTTTCCAGCTTCGGCAGGTTCCGTCAATTCCATAAAAGACGGTCTTATAAAGTTGACAATAGATTTTTGATTGGTAATGCTGTTGCTTTCTCGCCCTTTCCTTTATCTGTATCGGAGGCATCCGTAATTTGCAGTGCTCCTTTTCGCAATTTCAAAATCACATCAGCCTGTTTTGCAAGCTCATTGGAATGTGTTACCATTATTACACACTTATTCATCTGATGGGCACATTCTTTCAGAATGTTTGTAATTTCAACTGCCGTATCTTCATCAAGATTTCCTGTCGGCTCGTCCGCAAGAATAACACTTGCGTCAGAAGCCAATGCACGGGCGATTGCTACTCTCTGCTGCTGTCCGCCGGAAAGCTTCAAAACATTGCGTTTTGCTTCCTCCTTCGTAAGCCCCAAACGCTCCAAGATAGGCAAAAGCGGCAGTTTAGAAGTCAAACCCACATTCTCGGCAGGCGTCATATAATCAATCAGATT
>CAMWLB010000027.1 GCA_947174985.1 uncultured Lachnospiraceae bacterium
CCCCCCTTTTTTTTTTAAACCCCAAACCCGCCATCCGCTATTGGCGTTTGGGTGGGGGGGCGGCATTGGGTTAAAGAGACAGGACAAAACCACTGTGCAGACTGTCAGAAGCGGAATGGACAATAGCGGCGTACACAGAGACGTCTTAAAGCCAATGCTTTCAAACAGGATAATTGCCAGCGGATGTAAGAGGTAAATACCAAAAACGGTGCCTGCCAGAAAACCAAGCGTTTTTCCTGTTTTTTCGGAATGAGCCGCTTTTTTGTCAATGGACTGCCCCGCCACAAAAATCGCGGCTGCAGTGAAAAAGGTGGTTGCAGCAAGGGGCGTATTCATATGGAAGGAAAGCTGCCCCGTGGCACGGGCGTCAAGAACCCCCAAAACACATGCTAAAAGAAAGCTGAGTCCGCCCGCTATATAGAGAGCGATGCGCTTCTTTTCTGTTATTTCCTCCCGCCAGTTGTGCAGATAATGTCCCAATACAAAATATCCGAGATACCCGCCAAACAGATAAAAATCATTGGAGGCAAAAAAATCCACCAGCAGATACTTGAACTTAAATTCATAGTGGAGCAGCGTCGGCACGAAAAGCGCCGTAATAAAAAACACACATAAAAAGTACTGACATATCTTCTTTTCCGCAAATCCTTTTTTCAAAAAAGGAACCGCCATATAGAGTATGGCAATCATGGGCAGAAACCAAAGATGGTAATATCCCCTCTGTTGAATCAACGCCAGAACCAAATCATTCTTGATATTGGAAAGTGTAAAAGCTTCCCCTTTTTCCAGCATGGTAACGACCTGATAAAATGCTTTCCAGATATAGTATAGGACAAAGAAATGCAGCGTCTTGTGCAAAAGCAGCGTCTTTAAATCCGTCTCCCGCTCCTGCCGCAAAGCAAGTGCGCCGCTTATCATAACAAAAAGCGCCACACCGGAAAAGGCAAGACAGTTGAAGGCATTGGTAACTGCAAACGCAGCACCATCCATAGGCAGGCTTTCAATCTGCTGTGCCGAAATATGCACCATAACCACTAAAATACCCGCTATGACGCGAACCAAATCAAGATATGCAATCCGTTCTTTTTGCAAAATAATCCCCTCCGTCCATAATCTCCGCAATAATCTTTCCTGCCTGCTCTGCCTCCTTTGTCGCAACACAGACCATAAAACGGTCGCGGCATTGCAGATACCGCTGCATTTTAATCTCAATCCCCTGCATAATAAGGCTGCTCGTCACCATGCCTATCCCCCGGCTGCTTATCCCTTCTCCCACCATGCAGAGCAGCGCCATATCTCTTTCTATGAAAGTATTCATCTTACTCATGGTCTGCCTCAGCAAGACAAGAAAACCGCTTAATTTCCCGTATTCCGATTCCCTTATGACAATCGCAAGCCAATCTATATTAATCGCAATACATTCGCACGGAATCCGGCACTCCTCCAGCAGTTCAAATATCCTGCAGACACTTTTTTTATCCTTCGCCAGTTTTTCCCTCTCGATGGTAATTCGAAATACCGCCATCTCCCGAATTTTGTTTTTCATCCGCCACTCCAACGCGCCTGACTATTTTTTGAAAAAAGGCAAAAACCGATAACTTTGACCGGTTTTTGCCTGATAGAAGTTTTTGCAAAATGGAATCTTCCGTATTAAACAGTCACCATGCTCTCTGCATACTTCTTTATATTAGAAACATTTACATATTTTTTGTGACTGTCACCGTTTACCACAACCAGCGTCGGCGCCTGCATCACGCCGTAGCGCTGTGCCAGCTCCATATTTTCTTCCGCATCGATAAGCACGTAGCTTTCACCGCGCAGATATTCCTTCGCCGCCTTGCAGTTGGGGCAGGTTTTGGTCGTAAAAAGATACTTGACATTTTCGGGCGTCCTAACGGAAACCTCCACATCTTCAGCATAATTGGAAAGCGTTACGATTGCACCCATGGGACGCTTCAACATGGAATTTGCAATGTCATATTCCGTCCTGTTCGCATATTCTTGCAGCTTGCCGTCGTTCCAGTTCTGCACGGGTCTGTAATAGCCTGTGATACGGCTGTAGATTTCCGTGCGCTGTCCACAGTGAGGACACTCCTTTACCTCTCCCACCAGATAGCCGTGCTCCCTGCAGATGGAGTAGGTCGGTGAAAGTGTATAATACGGCAGCTTGTAGTTTTCCGCAATGGTTCTTACCAGATTTGCCGCAGCCTTCCAGTCGGGCAGTTTTTCCCCGAGGAAAGCATGGAACACGGTTCCCGAAGTATATAATGTCTGCAACTCGTCCTGAATATCCAGAGCATCAAAAATATCAGTGGTAAAATCTACCGGCAGATGGGAAGAATTGGTATAGTAAGGGGTATCTCCCAGCTTGCCCGCCGTCTTGATTGCCGGCCAGCGCTTCTTGTCGTGCTTGGCAAGACGGTAAGTCGTGCTCTCCGCAGGCGTCGCCTCCAGATTGTACAAATCACCATACTGCTCCTGATAGTCAGAGAGCCTGCTGCGCATATGGTTCAAAACCTCTTTGGTAAATTCCTGCGTCCGCTTATCCGTCATATCGGCTCTCAGCCAGTTGGCATTTAGCCCAACCTCATTCATACCGATAAGTCCGATGGTGGAAAAATGGTTTTCAAAGCTGCCGAGATAACGCTTGGTGTAGGGGTAGAGTCCCTCGTCCAGCAGCTTTGTGATAACGCCCCTCTTTATCTTGAGGGAACGCGCTGCCACGTCCATCATATGGTTCAGCCTTGCATAAAACTCATCCTTGCTGGAGGAAAGATAAGCAATCCTCGGCATGTTAATCGTCACAACGCCAACGCTTCCCGTGCTCTCGCCCGAGCCGAAGAAGCCGCCCGTTTTCTTTCTGAGTTCACGCAAATCCAGACGCAGACGGCAGCACATGCTCCTCACGTCGGAGGGCTGCATGTCCGAATTGATATAATTGGAAAAATACGGTGTGCCGTACTTTGCAGTCATTTCAAATAAAAGCCTGTTATTTTCATTGTCGGACCAGTCAAAATCCCTTGTGATAGAATATGTAGGAATGGGATACTGGAAACCGCGTCCGTTGGAATCCCCTTCAATCATGGTTTCGATAAACGCCTTGTTTACCATGTCCATCTCTTTTTTGCAGTCCTTGTATCTGAAATCCATCTCCTGTCCGCCCACGATAGCGGGAAGCTCCGCCAAATCATCCGGCACGGTCCAGTCTAACGTAATATTGGAAAAAGGCGCCTGCGTACCCCAGCGGCTCGGCGTATTGACGCCGTAGATAAACGCCTCTATGCACTTCTTTACTTCCGCATAGCTTAAATTATCCGCCTTCACAAAGGGTGCAAGATAGGTATCAAAGGAAGAAAAAGCCTGTGCGCCCGCCCATTCGTTCTGCATGATTCCCAGGAAATTTACCATCTGGTTGCAGAGTACGGACAGATGCTTTGCAGGTGCGGAGGTGATTTTTCCAGTGATACCGCCCAGTCCCTCTTTGATAAGCTGCTTCAAAGACCAGCCTGCACAGTAGCCCGTCAGCATGGACAAATCATGGATATGAATATCAGCATTGCGGTGTGCATCGGCAATTTCCTGATCATAAATTTCGGAGAGCCAGTAGTTGGCGGTAACCGCGCCCGAATTGCTTAAGATAAGACCTCCCACCGAATAGGTAACTGTGGAATTTTCCTTAACACGCCAGTCCTCAACCTTAACATAGCTGTTGACAACGTCTTTATAATCCAGGATGGTGGACTTCATGGTACGCATTTTTTCGCGCTGTTTGCGGTACAGGATGTAAGCCTTCGCCACTTCCTCATAACCTGCCTGTCCCAGCACGCGCTCTACACTGTCCTGAATGTCCTCCACATGTATGGCATTGTCCTTTACCTTACTCTGAAAATCCGCCGAAACCCGAAGCGCCAGCAAGTCCACGATATCATTGCTGTACTGCATCTGCGTGGCATTGAACGCTTTCATAATAGCGTCGTTAATCTTGGTCAGTGTAAAGTCTACCTTTTCTCCATCTCTTTTAATTACCTGAAACACCTAACTTCCTCCCTTTCAACGCGATAGTACTAGTGTATCATCTATCAAAGGGAAAGTCAACGTAAAATACCATATCTTGTGTGTCAAACTTTTCACATACGCAAAATATGCAGTTCATGCAATGCCCGCGTGGCGGCAACATACAGCAGTTTCGCGGTTTTCGGGTCCTGTACCGCTGCTTCTTCGGGTGGATTCCACAAAATCACCACGTCAAATTCCAGCCCCTTTGTCATGCGCACGGGAAGGATATCCACTCCCTCCAGCCACTTCCCTATCCAGTCCGCCTCTGCATCGTCGCGGCATATGACCGCGATGCTGCCATACCCTTCTTTTCTCGCGGCTTCCACAATGCCCTGCGCACGCTTATACAGCGACTCCTCATCCGCTTCCCTGTGCATCTGCACAGGTATACCGTGACGGATAACGGGCTCAATCCTGTAACGTCCAAAAGAAGCCTTCTCCAGAATTTTACCTGCATACTCCGAGATTTCGATGGTATTGCGGTAGCTCTTCCGTAAAAGCCGGAAATTGTCCCGCTCTCCCGTCAGCACCCATTTCTTCATATCCTCCCAGTCATTCATGCCCGTCTCATAATTGATATTCTGGGATACATCACCCATAATGGTAAAATAGCATGCGGGCAGCACCTTCCGCAGCACATAGTAGAGCGTAA
The DNA here is from genome assembly GCA_947174985.1 of uncultured Lachnospiraceae bacterium. Taxonomy (GTDB): domain Bacteria; phylum Bacillota; class Clostridia; order Lachnospirales; family Lachnospiraceae; genus Acetatifactor. The sequence continues at coordinate 4,709 of CAMWLB010000027.1, forward strand.
CGCCAAAATCCTGCGCCTCGTCAATAAAAATCTGCCCGAACTCCTCGTCCTCCTTTTTTTGCTTTACACGGTAATAAATCAGAACCATTGCTGCTACATCATAAATGTCATATTCGCCTGCAGCCGCTTTTTTTGCGTGAAACGCCAAGTCAACTGCCTGCGGAAATTCCCTCTCATAATCTGTGAGAAATTCCTGATATAAGGTGTAGACGCTTTTTTCCACCGCCTGATTCTTATAGTAGTTTTTGTATTCCCTGCATTTTCTTGTAAAATAATCCTTCTCGCCCTCCGGGGTTAAAAATTTCAACCTTGTCCTCACCCGCTCGTCCAGCGTCGCGAGCAGCCTGTAGATACTATACTCCGGATTTTCCTCTCTGAGACGCTCGATGCTGCTCTTGCTGAGAACCATGCCCAGTTCTTTGTCCGTAAGCTCCTTTGCCGCAACCTTTTCCTCCCGCAGCCGCAGCAGCCAAAGCTCCAGCCGCAGCATAAAGTCCATGCGGCTCCGCACCGCAGCGTCCGGCAGCGGCTCCACCAACTTTTGCTTTTTTGTCCACTCCTTTTTCAGAAGATGGGTGAGCATTGCGTCCATGCGCTTCTGTTTCACATCATGCACGTCCAACTCCGGCAGACCACTCGTGATATAGGAAAGCAGCAAATCATTGCCGCCGATGATGCAGAATTCATTGGAAGTAAAGCGCTCCTTGTAATTATATAGAATATAGGAAATGCGGTGCATTGCCACGGTGGTCTTGCCGCTTCCCGCCACCCCCTGCACCAGAATATTTTTAAAGGGGGACTCCCTGATGATTTCATTCTGCTCCTTCTGTATGGTGGCGATAATATCCCCAAGCACCGCGTCCTTGTTTTTGGAAAGATACTGTACCAAAAGTGCATCGTTTGCCGCGACATCGCTGTCGTAATACCCCTTCAGTACGCCCTTGTCCACATCATAGGTTCTCTTTAAGTGCAGGCAAATGGATATCTCTGGGCTTTCCAGTCCGTTTCCAGAAGCCTTCTCCGGCAGGCTGTAGCTCCCATCCCCGATTTCGTTCTCATAATAGACGCTGGAAATCGGCGCGCGCCAGTCCGCCACCACAACGTCCGTCTTGTTGCGGAAGATACCGTTCTTTCCTATATAAACCTTTTCTTCCCTGTCCATCTCCTTGTCCAGATAATCAATTCTGCCAAAGTAGGGATTTTCATAAGCCGCACGGTTTTTCCGAAGCTGGTTGGCAGCATGCTCTTCCAGACTTGCGCTGGTCATCATCTGGTTGTAAAGCTCCACATCGCCGCCCTGCATTGCCTTAAAGAGTTCTTGCGTCTTTTTATGTCTTTCTTCAAATTCTGCCTCGTACTTTTCGGTATTCTCTAAAATCAGCTCCCGGCACTCGTCAAAATGCCGCTGTTCTTCCTGCCGTTCTCTATCCATCGATGACCTCCTTGTGGTTTTAGGTGTGTGTCAGTTCCATGTGGTGCGCCTTTTCGTATGTTGTCCTAGTCACGCCCTTGTGTCAGAGGATTCCCAAGTAGCCGCGCTCTCGCTCGACAAGAAACGTAGTGGACGCTAGGCTCGAAAGAACCTCGCAAGTCATGCTTGCATGACTTTGCGCCACCGTTTCTTAACGGGCTCCTTGGGAATCCTCTGACACAAGGGCTGGCTACGGCAGCGCGGAGCGTTTGCACCAACGCAAATATATTATTTTTACGCCAGTTACACCTCTTATGCCACTTACATCAAAGCGCTGCTTTGGTGTAACGCGTTTTGCGGCGTGCCTCGCCGCAAAACTCTCCTTTACACCTATAAAATTACTTCATGGAACTTGAACTGATAAGAGTATACAGAAAAAAATAAAATATTACTAGACTTTTATTTTAGAGTGTGATATAGTGTATATACAAGTTGTGCCTAAAATTCTATTCTGAATTTCAGGCACATTTTTGACATAATTTCGTTATGGCAAAAAGCGATTCCCTATGGTCGGCAATGCACTATTTTTAGCCATTCTGCTCCACATATTCTTCCTGCAGGTCCTCCGCAAGATATGCATCGCTCATGCAGTGCATGTCCGATACGCCGTTTTTTACAAGTTGGTACAAATTAGAATGATAGAAGAACGTGAGTGCATCGCTTAAGGTGATGTCTGCCTGCTTTGCGAACAGACTCACCACACGGGCATATTTCATCTGTAGCAGCGTCGCATTTGCGTTCATAGTCGTTCACTCCTCTCAAAATGCAGATACCGCTCTATTACCTCCTGTGAGCGAAAGGCTATCTGGAAATTGGGCTTTTCATATTGCAGTCTCTTAATAGCTTCTTTCTTATCAATCAGACCGTCAAAAAAGAGTTCTACTGTATTAAACACCTTGTCGTTGGCAACGCCACCCATGACAATATCATAATCGGATATACCTTCCCCACGGCGGCATGTTAAAACAAAATCCAGCCACTCTTCCGAGTAAGATTCGAACTTCAGCACCTTATATTCTTCAAAAGCCCTCTCATCTAATGTATAAACAGAAACAAATGCCCTTTTTCCTTTTCCCTCAAATTTTTTGCACCATTTCTGTGCCTGTTCCAAAAGAGGCGTCACGTAAAAGCCACGTCCAAAATCCACATTTACTCTGGAATGGAGAATATCCGGCTTTACAATTTCATCATACGAACCATGATATAATGTCATACCGTCACACCCTGTTCTTTCATGACTGCTAAAATATCCTCCACAATATAATCCTTTCCCTGTGTGTGAAGCACCTCGAAACAAGGAACAATATAGCTGTTCAGGATATCACTTTTTACCGTCAGCGCATCGTATACTTTTTCCGCCTCAATTCCCAAATGAATCGCTATATTTTCTACACAAAAAATGGCAAATTCCAGTTCCCTGTCATTGCGGATGATATCCATGGCATGAAATACCTCCTGTTTCATTGTGTGAAAACCACCAAATATATAGCAGTTACTTCTTCTGCGCAAAATGTATGCCCGTCTCCTACCGCGTAGAAAGGAAAATATACTCCCTCTGCGCCACCTCGTCGTCGGGATAGGTCTTTAAGTAATTGTTCAGCAGAACCTCTGCCTGTGTATATTCGCCCAAATGCTCATAGGCTATGATTTCGTTAAACTGCAAGGTCTGTATCATGCCGTTGTCCGGAATCTGCATGGCATTCTGAAACGCTTCGAGCGCCAGTGCGTAATCTCCCTGTTTCATGTAGCAAAGTCCGAGCTGGTTATAAATTTCAGCATTGCCCTCATTTTTATTCAAATAGCCTGTGTAGACATTGGTAATCGCGTAGTTGTAATCCCCTGTCGCCTCATAGGACATGCCGAGATACAGATACGCGTCCGCCGTGCCGCTGCTCTTTGCATCCTCTAAAAGCACCTGCGCCTGCTCATAATTCCCTAGAAAATAATTAATACAGCCCTTATCGAAAGCTCCCATTTTTGCCGAACGCTCGGCAAGCGCCGTTTCCAGATATTCACGTCCGGGTTCCTTGTAACCGTTTGCCGCAAGCACCTCATAAACCTGTATCAGACGGGCAAAATCAGAAGGGTTCAGTCTGATTGCCGCATCGAAATCCTCTTTCGCTGCCTCAAACTGTCCCTGAGAAAGCCTGGCATTGCCGCGCAGATAATAGGCATCCGCCTCTCCCGGCCGTAACGCTAAAATGGCGTTATATACCGTCTCCGCCTCCTGATATCTGCCAAGCTTCTGATAAGCCGCCGCCAGATAGTAGTTTACATCATAGTCCATGTCCGTCACAACACCGTCGCTCAAAGAGAGGCATAACAGTAGATTTTCCACCGCCGCCTCATAGTCGGTCAGCCCGATGCAGGCAATCCCCCTGCCGCGCGCAATCAGCCGGCTGTCTTCCCCGTTTGCCTCAGCCGCTGTAAAGGAGTCCAGCGCCGCACTGTAATTCATGGACGCAATATACTGCATCCCTTCCTCCACACTGGAGCCTGCACCCCGCTTTCCGCATCCGGAAAGAGCCGTAAACATCATCATTATAAACAAAATAATAGGAAATCGCACTGTACCTCGTCTTTTCATTCTTATACCCCATGCATATCGCAAGTTTTACCTGCGATACTGCCTAAATAGATACATAAACCTCTTTTTATCTTAGCATAATTCCGACTGTAATTCCACATCAAAATAAGCTTTGAAAACCATATACCGCACAAAAGCTAACACGGCGGACAAAATTATGCCCGCCGTTTTTATTTTTCTGCTGTTCTATTTTTCTGTTATTCCCCGAATACAGCCTTGTAATCTGCCTGAAACTTCTCGATTCCGGCATCGGTCAGCGGATGCTTTGTCATCTGCACGATAACACTGTAGGGCACGGTCGCGATATCTGCTCCTGCCAGCGCGCAGTCCGTGACATGAATCGGATTGCGGATGCTCGCTGCGATAATCTGGGTTTCCAAATCCGTCACTGCAAAAATATCGGAAATCTCACGAATTAAGTCCACACCGCGCACGCTGATATCATCCAGCCTGCCAAGGAACGGAGAAACATAAGTAGCGCCCGCTCTTGCTGCCAGAAGTGCCTGATTTGCCGAAAAAATAAGGGTAACATTGGTCTTAATCCCCTCTGCGCTCAACACCTTGCACGCTTTTAAGCCTTCCACAGTCATAGGGATTTTTACTACCATATTGGGATGGATTTTCGCAATGGCGCGTCCCTCTGCAATCATGCCTTCCGCGTCCACTGTCGTCGCCTTCACCTCACCGCTGATGGGGCCGTCCACGATGGAAGCAATTTCCGCAATCACTTCTTCAAATACGCGCCCTTCCTTTGCTATCAGAGATGGGTTCGTGGTAACGCCGCAGATAACACCCATATCATTTGCTTTTTTAATGTCCTCAATGTTTGCCGTATCGATGAAAAATCTCATAAGTTCTCTCCTCTTTGGATATAATTTTAGGAAACATGTCCTTAGCTCATTATATGCCAGAGTAGGGTGTAATAACAAGAGATAATTTAATTTTTTCGGCAAATTATTCTACTCTCCCAACCTCCTTCTTTTTGAATAACTGCAGCAGTTTCCCTGCATAATGTGAAATGAAAATGCACATTCCAATCAAAGACAGATATTCCAGATAAAAGGATATTTTTGGCTCCTCATAATCCAAGAACACAAATTCACTTTTTAAAAACAGATAAGTGGCAAAATCCCTTTTTACAAAAACCCATCCCCCATACAATGCCACAAGCAGCCCTGCAATAAACAGGATTGTTTTGCGGCTGCGGGTATCTGACTTTCTTTTTCCTTTCAGCCTGCCGAGAACCATATTCCAGTGCAGGCCCAAATGCAGACCCATCAATAAAAAACCCCAATAGGAACCCAGAATATGCAGGCGCCTCGCCAATGCCAGCCCGCTCTCAATCGGCAGAAATGCAAATACATATCTTGACAGGACAACACTGCTGTATACCAGAACAGCCATGGAAAGCAGTGTCAGCATATCAATACTCACCTGAAAAATACGGAATGCCGTGTATTTTCCCCGGAACAGATTTTTATACCAGCCAAAGTTAAGTATATGGTGGGCAGCAAACAGAACAAATATCCCCGCACCTACCCATTCATGGGCTTTCTCGCCCCAGAACTGATAACCCATCAGAAAAAGCAGGGCTGCCGTCATTAGTACATCAACGGCTCTTTTCAGTTTTCCTTTCATGCCGTGCCCACCATCCTTTCTATTTCAGGCTGCCATAGGTATCATCATCCACTGCTTCCAGCCATTCATTGGAGCTGTCCGTGCCAGGAACTTCTATTGCCAGATGGGAAAACCAGCTATCCGATGCAGCTCCGTGCCAGTGCTTCACCCCCGTCGGGATATTGACCACATCGCCAGGTTTCAGTTCCAGTGCCTTTCTGCCCCACTCCTGATAGTAACCACGTCCTCCTACGCAGACCAATATCTGCCCACCGCCGGAAGATGCATGATGGATATGCCAGTTATTCCGGCATCCCGGTTCAAAAGTGACATTGAAAATCCCCACCTGCTCTGTGGAAAGCGGCGCAAGGTAGCTCTGCCCAATAAAATACTGTGCAAAGCCATCGTTCGGCTTTCCAATCGGGAACAGCATATTCTTTTCATGCGCTCCCCTTGCGCTCCCCGCCGGCACATCCTCCGTCCAGACCTCCTTTGCCATCTTAAAAGCCGCCCATGCTTTCGGCCATCCTGCGTAAAATGCCGCATGGGTTAAAATCTCAGCAATTTCCTCTTTTTTGATTCCGTTATTTTTCGCACTCATTAAATGATACTGGAATGAAGAATCCACCAGTCCCTGTGCCATTAAGGACACCACGGTCACAAGGGAACGATCCCTTAAGGAAAGTTTCTCTTCCCTATTCCATACCTCTCCAAACAAAACATCATCATTCAACTGTGCAAATTTCGGGGCAAATGTCCCAAGCTGATCTCTTCCTGCCGTCTGTTTTACCATAATCTTATCCTCCAATCTATATTTTCTGGTTTCCTGTAGACCAGACATGCTTTTCCTTCGCTGCTGAAACCGTATTTTGTGCCATAACGCCTACCAAAGCATGTGGGACATACGGCTCCTCCAGATATGCACATTCCTCTTCTGAAAGGACGAAGTCGGCCGCTTTGACTGCGCCTTCTATATGATGCATTTTTGTGGCACCTACAACCGGGGCCGTTACTTTCGTCAAAAGCCACGCCAGGGAAATCTCCGTCATGGAAACACCATGCTTTTCTGCCAGTTCCATGACACGACTGATAATAATACCGTCCTGCCCGGCAGTTGCATCATATTTGAATTTTGCATAGCTGTCTTCTTCCAGACGCTTTGAAGTCTCTCCGGGAGCCTTGGACAGACGCCCGCCGGCCAGCGCACTGTAAGGCGTCATGGCAATATTATCCTCTGCGCACAGTTTCGCCATCTCCCTTTCTTCCTCACGGAATATCAGGTTATAATGTCCCTGAATGGAAACAAATTTTGCAAAGCCTTCCTTTTCCGCCAGCGCATTCGCCTTCGCAAGCTGCCATGCAAAGCAGTTGGAAATGCCGATATACCTTGCTTTCCCCGCTTTGACAATATTGTTCAGTCCCTCCATAATGTCATAAAGCGGCGTCTGGTAATCCCACATATGGTAAATATATAAATCCACATAATCCATGCCAAGGTTTTCAAGGCTCTTGTTTACCATCCGTTCAATGTGCTGCTGCCCGGTAATGCCTGCCTCTATGTCCTCCTGTGTCCGGGGAAGAAATTTTGTCGCAACTACAACATCTTCACGCTTCGCATAATCCCGCAGCGCCCTTCCCACATACTGCTCACTGGTTCCGCTCTGGTAGCCGATTGCCGTATCGAAAAAATTTACGCCCAGCTCCATACCGTGTTTCATGATCTCACGGGAATGTTCCTCATCAAGAGTCCATGAATGCTGCCCGTTTCCCGCATCGCCAAATCCCATGCAGCCCATACAGATGCGGGATACCGTCAAATCTGAATTGCCAAGTTTTGTATACTTCATCGCATTTTCCTCCTATTCCACTTGCCCGATACTGCCAAGCCACTCTGACACTTTCTCTTCTGCGTTGCCTGCCGCTGAGTCGCTGACATGAAGCCCGTCAAGGATATCTGCCCCCGGTTCAATACTCCCGATTGTTTTCGGTGTTCCTGAGAGACCGCTTCCCCCGCTGGTGCAGAAAGGAGCAATTGTCTTTCCTGTCAGATCATAAGTATCAAAAAAGGTATACAAAATCCTCGGCATATCTCCCCACCAGATGGGATAGCCTACGTAAATCACATCATATTCTGCTATATCTTCTATGCCGCCGGAAATAGCAGGACGTGCATCCGCATCGTTCTGCTCCGCCGTTGCACGGGTACTCCTGTCATTATAATTCAGGTCTTCATCCATATATGGTTGTTCCGGCACAATCTCATAAACATCTGCTCCCTGCAGTCTGGCGATGGTTTCCGCTACTGCCTTTGTATTGCCCGTGGCGGAAAAATAAACCACCAGCGCTTTTGATCCGTTTTCTGAGGATTCGATATCATCAGGTGTTCCTACCTGAACCGGATTCTGCGTTTCTGTTTCCGTTTCTGACTGATCCGGCAGTCCTGTTCCATTGTCCGGCTCCGCTGTCTGTACAGGGGAATCCGATGCCACCTCATCAGACGGTTTGCCCGCATCACTGCCGCAGGCTGCAAGAGTAAACATCAGTGTAACTGCCATAAGAAGCGTAATTATTTTTTTCATGGTTTTTCTCCCTTCCATTGCAATTTTAGGTAAATGCTTCATATCAATCCACCCTTTCTAAATTATTTATGTTAACAATTTCTTAACTTCGGTATAGGTAATCTCATAAATAGACATATACACATAGTTTACCCCCGCCTGCTTCATCGCTTCTCTCTGCTTATCCGTTACCACAGTATAAGGATAGATTCCAAACATAAACGGAAAAAAAGAATAGATAAAGCTCTGCTTATCCTGAACCGCCATCTCCGGGAAAAATTTATCCAGACAATTCCTGACTTCTGCCAGTGACTGCCCATAAACCACCTTGAAATCTATTAACCGTTCAATGCGGCTGTTCTCTTCCATATCATAGTGATTCATCGACATAATCTTAAGCAGGTTGTGCCGTTCTTCCAGAGAATGAGCCAATGCATCCGCAAACTCTGCCGGAGCTAATTTTTCATTCTCTGCCTGAATCTGTTTCAGCTTGTCAATCCACAATTCATACTCCCTCTGCAGCAGTGCCAGAAAGATTTCCTCTTTTGTCTGGAAATAATTGTAGATAGAAGTTCGGGTAAAAGATGTGGCATTTCCAATCTCCTTAATGGTAATATCTTTAAAACTCATGGTCTTATACAATTCAGCGCAGGCTGTAATAATCTCCTCTTTTCTTGCCTCCGTCAGTTCTTTTGATCCCTTTGGCATCCTATCCCTCCTACACGGTTTCCCCATTCTTAAATGACAGGCATTTTCCAAGCACATCCCCTGTCTTCAGATATTCGTAAGTCGGGAACTCGAACAGAACCGGTTTCAGTTCGTGATAATCTACTTTTCCTGCCTCGTTCAAACACCTCTCTTCTACATAAGTCCCACTGATTGTACATATAAAACTTTCAAATCCGGGAGTGTCGTATCTGTCGATGACCGTACATTCCATGCCCAAAGGGGACTTTTTGATTATCGGGGTCCCTTCCTCTCCAAGTTCATACTCAAACAGACCTGACTTATCCGATTTTGCCCCACTTACAGCGCCGGCATAATCTGCCTGCGGTAATATCCCTTCGTCCACAATATTGATGGAAAGTTTCTGACCCTTCTTAATGACACCATTGATAAAATGTTGAGCCGCAAGGCTTACCAGGACACGGTCATGTCCAATAATGCCGATGTGGGCGACAAGCGTCCATGTGGGCTTATCTTCGTTCATAGCGCCGATAACAGTAACCGGGGTAGGATATAATGCCAGTTGTGATCCTATATTTTTCTTCATGATTCTATTCTCCTTTTCATTCTGACACCGTGTCAGTATCTTTATTATGCACATATTCTGACACCGTGTCAATATCTATTCTTACTTTTTATCATAGAAACACAGAAAATTCACAATTTTACCACAAAGCACGAACCTTCCAATCCACTGCCCGAATTTTTTCACTATGTATGGCAATACAAAACAAAAAGGGCAAAAGAGTGCATCCTCTTCTGCCCATAAAACTGTATTTTGTTCTTTGCCTATCTTTCACGGAACGTACCGCAGGCGGTCTCACGGCAGTCGCAGGCACCACAGCCCTTGATGTCCACATGCTCCGCCGTGCACTTGTAATCCTCGTTATGGACACAGTCCGTCGCCTCACAGTCAATGCTGATAATACGGCTCGGGTGTTCTAAAGAGCTTGTATAAGCGCCGTCCCTGCGCTGCATAAAGCTCTCGCAGCAGGTGTCCTCATCCCTGTGCGCCCGCTCTCCGCCGACACAGATATCGCCCTTACAGCAGTAACACTGATTGTTATAGGTACAATTTTCTACACTGCAGCATAATTCAGCCATAGTAAGTCCTCCTTTTTTATTAGTCAGACTTAGTATGGCTGATAAATGCGGTCTTTATTCACCGTTTACGCTATTTACTCTCTTCCTGCACTTCTTCCTTGCGGATTGCCTTGGTGCGGATTTCCTCTAAAATGTCTTTCATAAATACATCCAGCGTTTTCTGTCCTTCGTCGCCGAGGAAACGGCTCCGCACGGATACGAGGTTTTCTTCTTCCTCCTTCTGTCCGACAACGAGCATATAAGGCACTTTTGCCAGTCTGGTTTCGCGAATCTTATAACCAATTTTTTCCGAGCGGTTATCTACAGTCGCCAAAATACCGTTTTCTTTTAAAGTATCCATTACCTTTGCCGCATATGCCGCATATTTTTCGGAAATGGGAAGCACGCGCACCTGCTCGGGACAGAGCCATGTGGGAAATTTGCCGGCATACTTCTCCGTCAGCCATGCCAGCGTTCTCTCATAGCAGCCCATGGAGGTTCTGTGAATAATGTAAGGACGTTGTTTTTCACCGTTCTGGTCGATATAGTACATGTCAAACTGCTCCGCAAGCAGGGCATCCCACTGAATGGTAATCATGGTGTCTTCCTTGCCGTACACGTTCTTCGCCTGAATATCCACCTTAGGACCATAGAAAGCGGCTTCTCCTACTGCTTCATAGAAAGGAATCTCCAGCTCTTCCAGCACTCTTCTGATATGTCCCTCTGTTTCCTCCCAGACCTCAGCTTCGCCGATGTATTTGTCCTTATTTTCAGGGTCCCATTTGGAAAGCCTGTAAGTCACGTCCTCCTCCACGCCGAGCGTTTTCAGGCAGTACCTTGCGAGGGCGATACAATCCTTAAATTCCTGTACCATCTGATCCGGTCTGACAATCAAATGCCCTTCGGATATGGTAAACTGACGGACACGGGTAAGTCCGTGCATCTCGCCGGAATCCTCATTGCGGAACAGCGTGGAAGTCTCGCCGTAGCGCAGGGGCAAATCCCTGTAAGATTTCTGGCTTGCCTTATAGACATAGTACTGGAACGGGCAGGTCATGGGACGCAGGGCAAATACCTCCTTGTCCTTTTCCTCATCTCCCAGCACAAACATACCGTCCGTGTAATGATCCCAGTGTCCTGAAATTTTATACAAATCACTCTTTGCCATAAGAGGCGTCTTGGTCCGCAGATATCCTCTCTTTTCCTCCTCGTCCTCAATCCATCGCTGCATAGTCTGTATCATCTTGGCGCCCTTCGGCATCAGAAGCGGAAGTCCCTGTCCAATCACATCCACCGTGGTAAACAGCTCCATCTCGCGTCCCAGCTTGTTGTGGTCGCGGTTCTTGATGTCCGCAAGGTAAGCAAGATACTCCTCAAGCTCTTCCTTTTTATTAAAAGCAGTACCGTAAATTCTCTGCAGCATGGGGTTTTCGGACTTGCCCCTCCAGTATGCACCTGAGGAAGAAGTCAGCTTAAACGCCTTAATCCCCTTTGTGCTCATCAGATGGGGACCTGCGCACAAATCCACGAACTCTCCCTGGCTGTAGAAGGAAATGACCGCGTCCTCCGGCAGATCCCGTATCAGTTCCACCTTGTAAGGCTCGTTTTTCTCCTCCATGAATTTGATGGCTTCTTCTCTGGGAAGCGTAAATTTCTCCAGTTTTCTTCCCTCTTTTATGATTTTTTTCATCTCTGCTTCCAGCTTATCCAAATCCTCTCTGGAAAAAGGCTCATGATCAAAATCATAGTAATAGCCCGTGTCAATCGACGGACCGATGGCAAGCTTCGTCTCCGGAAACAGCCTCTTTACCGCCTCAGCCAGTACATGGGACGCCGTATGGCGCACCACCTGAAGGCCTTCCTTATCGTTTGCCGTCAGTATGCTCAAGGTGCAGTCCGCATCGATAACCGTGCGCAAATCCTCCACCTTTCCGTTTATCTCTGCGGCACATGCCGCCCTTGCCAGCCCTTCGCTGATATCGAGCGCAATGTCGTATGCGCTCATCGCCTGTGCGTATTCCTTGACAGAACCGTCTTTTAATGTAATCTTCATTTTTTCTCCCATCCGCGCTGCTTTAGCGCTGTCTTTTACGCTTCCTCGTCTTCAAAATCAGCGTCATGGTAATGGTTTTCGTTGTTTCCATTACAGCAGCCTATGCTTACGCCCTTTGTCCAGGGCGCCAAAGTTAAGCCATAAATCACACCGGCTAAAAACATAAGTCCGCCTAAAAACCACAAATCCCTCTTGTTTACAATCGTCTCTCCGCAAAACAACTTTTGTGTCGTTTCCTTTACCTTTTCCATACGATTC
>CAMWLB010000028.1 GCA_947174985.1 uncultured Lachnospiraceae bacterium
GTATAAGCAGAGAATTAAAAGTATTAAAAAATTTACAAGTAAGAGGATAGATACTTCGATATGTTGTGAATTATCTAAATGTTTTATGGGGATGGATTATGATATCGATAAACTTGCAGATTTTATAAAAGTATTTAACGAGGCTGATATTTCGTTTTCAGAAGGCTGTATAAAGGAAATCCCGTTGCTTGCGGGTATTTGCATATTTGATTATATTAATGGCGGAGACGGTGACGAACTAGGTGTGATGATATCTCTTGCATATGAAAGAGGTGAGATTCCGTACGTACAGGAAATATATGATTTGAGCATGCAGATATTTGAGAATAGGAGGATGGAGTCAAGAAAATTATCTGAGGGAACGGAAGTAAAAATAAGTACATTAAAAAAGATAACTGAAGAAGAAAAAGCCGATTGGGCAGAAGGTGTAAAATATGTGACAACTATACTAGCAGATCACGTGAAGTATATGAAAGCAATAAGTGCAAATATGAGTTTACTAAAAGATCAATTAAGCAAGAAGAGTGAAGAGGCTAACCTACTCTGGTGGTTTGTTGCGGATTGGAGTGAACTTTATGATTGTAGTTTTGATAAGTTAAGTGACAAGCAAGCAGCTGTTGTTGTGCCGCTTGAAGTGATACAATGTGTTAAATTTGTACCAGGTCCTATTGCAGTAAAGAAGATAATACAGAAAGCATTGTCAGGGCAAAAATCGATAAACGAATATTCTGTGAAAGATTATATTGAAGCAATTGGAGAAAAGGTCATAGAAGCATGGAATGGTAAGAATTATGACTTGTCATTATGTACAGGTTTTACCCCTGTGTTGGAATTGTTGCAATATAGAAGTAGATTTCCTAAAGCGGATGATATACAGACGGTATATAGGTTATTTGAAGAGAATTACAATATTGCATTTCTTGATAAGAAAGTTAATGTTATAGATTTTGCTTATCAATTGTATTTGGAATGTGAGTTGATGAGTCTACAGTAAAGAGGAAGAATGTATGGGTGATTATGTGCTGGAAAAAGAGATAGGGGAAGCGACTGTCACATCTATAGAAGAGATGTTACAGCAGGATGTAGAAGATAATATTGAGGAGTTTGAAGACCTTAATGAGAATAAGAAAACTTCTAATATTTATAGAGGTAAAGCCTTAGACAATATTGAATTATATCAGATGACGGCAAAGTACGAAACAAAATTGATTTTGGTTGCGGGGTTAGTTCATAGTGGAAAAACAACTATGGAAGTGGCTTTCTACCAGATGTTTTTACGTGGAGTTAATAAGAGATTACAATTTGCTGGTTCTCAAACACTAATGGATGTTGTGGAACGTAGTAAGGGATTGCGTATAACATCTGGTAATGCAATACCGACTGTGGTTCGTACAAGCACTGCAATAGAGGACAATTATTTACATATTGCTATTGTAGACAAAAAGCATAAAAGACATAATTTGATTTTTACCGATTTCGCAGGGGAAGTTTTTGATTATGATACAGCAAATAATAATGGTGATTATTTAGAAAAATTTGTTGGCTTAAAACATGTTGTTATCTTAGTGGATGGGGAGAAACTTTCCGGGAGACAAAAAGATCAAGCATTATTAGATTGCAAAAATGTACTTTTGACGTTATTGCAGAGAAAAATTATTTCCAATGAAACCACAGTTCACATAGTATATTCAAAAAATGACATGATTCTTGCATCTAAAAATCCGAATATAGAGAAGATCATAAGTAATAACAATAATAAATTGAGAAAAATGCTAGGAGATAGAAAGGGAAAATTTTTGATTCATAGAATAGCTGCAATATCTCAAAACATAGAAAAGATACGAAATTATGATGGTTTGGAAGAATTAATTGAATCGTGTTTAGATAATGAGAACGACGAAAAACAGCAGAAAGTTAAGGCAACAAATATGTATGCGAATAGAGAATTGGCACAAAGTAGTTTTGACAAGTTTGCTTGGAAAGGATAATATGTATGGACACGAAGAAGTATTATTTGATGGGCTTGCCGGCAAGTGGTAAAACAACTTTTTTGGTTGCTTTTACATATATGTTATTGGAACAAACGGAGAAAGTGTGCCTTCATATGAAACCGCAGGATGTTCAGGAAGGTCTAACGGAGGACTTTAGAAAAGAGATTGAAAGATGGACTAATTTTGAATCCTTAAATCATACAGGAGTTGGACAAATACATAAAATGAAGTACACTCTATATGATGCTAATGACGTAAAGTATATATTAGAAGTGCCAGATCGGTCTGGTGAAACGTTTAATGCGATAATTAGCGATAGGTATATTGACGATAATACAATGGAGGATTGGATTAGGGCAGACGAAATACTTTTTTTTGTTAATTTTGAAAGAATGAATGTTGGTGACAAAGAAAGTTTGCTAACAGAACTTCCGCCCAGTATGCAGATGCTTTTGGCGGAAGAGGATGGCAGTACAGGTTTAGAGGATGAAAATAGTGCCCCATTGATGTTTCCAGGACAATTTGCATTAGTGGAACTTTTACAGATGCTTTATTTTGTGAGAAGAAGTGCTGTAGATATAAGATTTATTATATCGGCATGGGATCGAATGGAAGTCATTTACAAGGAAAAGGAGTCGATTATTCCTAAAGAAGTATTTCAAGATAAATTACCGCTTGTATATCAATTTCTTGATGCAAACAAAGATTATATTAACGTAGAGTATTGGGGAGTAAGTGCGCAAGGGAGTGACCTTCAAAATTCCGTTGAAATTGAGAATATGAGTTATGCAGTGGAAGCGATGGAGCGAGTAAAGGTAGTTGACCCAGCGGGAAGTGTAAGTTATGATTTGTCTAAAATTTTTGTTGAGTAAGGATGAGAGTGAATGGACAGAAAAATTCAAATACATCAAGTATTACATGGATATCGTAATGGGCATCAATTACTTGCAGCGTCTGCAGAGTTCTCCTTTTCTGATAGACGCTTATTGGATTCTATGAGTGATGGTGCTGGAATTGATTCGACGAATTGTAGGGATGGGTATATTACGGGTTATATATTGCCCGAATCACAAAAATATGTGTTGGCTAAGACTTGGTATGCAGATGATATGTCAAGGCCTGGGTGTGTTTGGACGCATTCACTGATTTTTGATTTTGATAGTATATGTCAAATTAAATCACCAAGAAGAATATTAGAATTATTTAATAGACCTTGTTTAGAGAAATATAATGAATACAAAGAAGTAATTTTGATTAATCAAGAAGACTTTAGCAATAGTGTTGAATTGGAAAAATTGCAATATACTATATATACGATATATGGAACAGATAGACCAAAGTATGTTGAAATAGAAGATAATGGCTACACTGAAAGTGTTATTTTGGCAGTAAGTCATATGCCTAGGCAATTGCTCGAAAAGTTTAGCTTTTGTTCTAATTCTTTAAACAATCGTTTTATAGATGGAAAAAACTTTTCATATCAAATGGTTACGAAAGATAATATTTATAGGGTTTGTGCTAATATGGCTGAAGGTAAGTTGTATCAACAGAGAGAAGGTGTGATAGGCAGTCCTGCATGGGCTAGAGAGTATGCAAAAGCAATTATTTTAGATAAATTGAGTAATGTTGAAGTATTTATGAAGATATTTGAACAGCATCTTCAGAAGTTTAGTACATTTAATCAACTTTTACGTTTATATTTTGTGACGAAAGGATTAGATGAGCAGTATTCGTTATTTGATTATTATGAGATTTTAAAAAAGGTATCGGAAGACGAGTATATTCTTTATTTTGAATGTATAAAAAACGAATTGGTTTATGGTGAGTATTTCGATAATTTATTTCTCAATGATTTTAGGGAGTTGATAGATATAGCAGATAAAAACAAAAAGAAACTTAAGAAAGACGAAAAAGACAAGTTAGTTAAAAAAATACTGGATAAAAAGATTAATAAAGTGCCAGAATTCTTAGATAATTATATACATGGCACATTGAGTAAGCAAGGTGAAAGTATCGCTCAAGCAATTATTATGCAAGCAAAGCCAGAGAATTTAAAACAGATTAGTAATATGGATCATGATATTGTTGTTGTCGCAGTTGCCACTAATAATAAGTTAATTATGTCGCAGGATATATGGAATTTACCGCGGAATTTTCAATGTGATGTTATAAATGTGTTGGATTCCTCAATTTCTTATGATGAATGGTTAAGGATTCTTGAGCTTATTTTAAAAGAGGGTAAAGAAGATATTTCAGATGCAGTGTATAATAAGGCGCAGGAAAAACTTGTTCCAGCGTTGCTAACGTTATTTCAAAAGCAAACAGAGGTACAGCATATTGAGCAGATATATATTTGGGATAGGTACTTATTAAGGGATCAAGTAAATTTGACTGGTAAATTGTTACAAATTGCGCAGACAGATATTAGAAAGCATTTACTACTAAAAATAGATACTTATAATAATGCGATAAAAAATTCAATATCTGCAGACGATTGGGTGAAGTTAATTAAATCTTGTACTTTCAAGAGTGTTAGTGAAAAGCAGGATATGGCAATAAAACTATTACCGCTTATACTGGAAAGCAATGAAATATATCCTGATGATATTGTTGCGTTTTCTTTCTTGGTTGTTCATGATGCTTTGGCAGAATCAAGAGTACCATATGAAGAATGGAATTTGTTCGAAAAGCTGTTACCGGTAGTAGATTTATGTTATTCTTGGGATAAATGTCTGCGGTTGCGCAAAGCCTTTGAAAATAGAGGATATGATGTCAATAGATTTCTCCTACGAGTGAAGAAATAATAGATATTGTATCAACTTTTACTCAGGGAATAGAGGTGTGATTGCTATCTGCTTCATGGGGAGTAGCTGCCTGACTTTGTCGGGCAATATTAAAAATAAAACAAGATAGGAGCCCCTACAATGAAAAAAATAGGAAAAAAACTACTAAAAATAACAAAAGCCCTAATCCTCACCATCCTTTCCCTCACCCTCATTTTCCTATTCGTCCGCTTTATAGGAAAAGCAATCAATAACAGAACGCCCAAAGGTGGAATTAACGAATCCATGTATGTCGAAATAAACGGGACTCAGCAGTGGATAAGTATTTATGGAGAGGACATAAATAATCCTGTTTTGCTGTATCTGCATGGTGGGCCGGGTTCTGCGACGAGTGCTTATGATTATGCTTTTACGCGGGAGTGGGCGGATGTATATACGGTTGTCACATGGGATCAGAGGAATTGTGGGAAAAGTTATGAAAAAAGCCAAAATGACACAGCGCTGACATATGAGCTTATGATGAGCGACGGACTGGAAATGACAAAGTTCCTGATTGACTATCTTGATAAAGAGAAGATTACCATTTTGGGACATTCATGGGGGACTTATTACGGGTGCAATTTGGTTTTGGCATATCCGGAATACTACGATTGCTACATAGGGACGGGGCAGTTGGTTGATATGTTTCAGAATGAAGTGGCATTTAAGGAAGTTGCCCGGGAATGGGTAGGCGATGATGAGGAGGGCTTAGAGCTCCTTGCACTCATGACGCCGGGGAATTATACGGAAGAATACTTTCGTGCCCGAAATCTTCTTATGCAAAAATATGGATACGATATGCTGCGGGATGGAACGGATTACAATGTGCTGGCAGCAGAAATTTTCAATCCTTATTATTCTTTGCCGGACTGGGTCAAATTGTTCAATTCCGACGCTGTCGTTTATGTGGATTTTATGATGTCGGATGAATTCAATCAATTTTCTTTGCTGGGCAAAACGGAATATGAAGTGCCATATTACAATATTAACGGGGATTGTGATTACCAGACGAATTATGTGCTGGCGCAGGAATATTTTGATGAAATCGACGCGCCGTATAAAAGGTTATACATGATGGAAGACACAACGCACGGGCTGTTAGAATCAAAGTCTGTCGCTTTTTCAGAGATACTGCACGAAATAGCAAGAGAGCAAGAACGGTGATTTTGAAGTTCCTTATAACTTACGAAAGGTTGAAATTGACAGCGGAGTGGTGCAATGATACAATATGAAACAGAAGAAAATATACGGAATCAATGAGGGAATTTGCCCATGTGTGCAGATTCCCGGTTTTTGAGAATGGAGGATATTTATGCCGCGCAGAACAGATATTCATAAGGTGCTAATTATTGGTTCAGGCCCGATTATTATAGGACAGGCATGTGAATTTGATTATTCGGGGACTCAGGCATGCAAAGCGCTTAGGAAACTGGGATATGAAATCGTATTAGTCAATTCCAATCCTGCAACGATCATGACGGATCCTGAGACAGCAGATGTGACTTATATAGAACCCCTTAATGTAGAACGATTAGAACAGATTATTGAGAAAGAACGCCCAGATGCTTTGCTTCCGAATTTGGGAGGACAGTCCGGGCTTAATTTGTGCGCAGAGTTAAATAAGGCAGGTATTTTAGATAAGTATAATGTGAAAGTGATCGGCGTGCAGGTGGATGCCATTGAGAGGGGAGAAGACCGTATTGAATTTAAGAAGACAATGAACCAGCTCGGCATTGAGATGGCGCGCAGCGAAGTTGCCTATTCAGTGGATGAGGCCCTTGACATTGCAGAGAAACTGGGATATCCGGTGGTTCTGCGTCCTGCTTACACGATGGGCGGCGCAGGAGGCGGCCTGGTTTATAACAAAGAAGAATTGAAGGTGGTTTGTGCAAGAGGGCTTCAGGCAAGTCTGGTGGGACAGGTTTTGGTGGAAGAATCTGTTCTGGGCTGGGAAGAACTGGAACTTGAAGTAGTCCGTGATGCGGAAAATAACATTATTACGGTTTGCTTTATTGAAAACATTGACCCCTTGGGTGTTCATACAGGGGATTCTTTCTGTTCGGCGCCAATGCTTACCATTTCAGAAGATTGTCAGAAGAGACTGCAGGAACAGGCATACAAGATTGTGGAAGCGGTTAAGGTAATCGGGGGAACCAATGTGCAGTTTGCACATGACCCGGTGACAGACCGTATCATTGTGATTGAGATTAATCCGCGTACCTCACGCTCATCGGCACTGGCTTCCAAGGCGACGGGATTTCCGATTGCACTGGTATCCTCTATGCTGGCGGCGGGATTGACGTTGAAAGATATTCCATGCGGTAAGTATGGGACTTTGGATAAGTATGTGCCCGATGGAGACTATGTGGTAATTAAGTTTGCGCGTTGGGCTTTTGAGAAGTTTAAAGGGGTGGAGGATAAGCTTGGAACGCAGATGCGTGCGGTAGGCGAAG
Organism: uncultured Lachnospiraceae bacterium; assembly: GCA_947174985.1. Classification (GTDB taxonomy): domain Bacteria; phylum Bacillota; class Clostridia; order Lachnospirales; family Lachnospiraceae; genus Acetatifactor. The sequence continues at coordinate 7,267 of CAMWLB010000028.1, forward strand.
TTATGAGTATTGGAAAGACCTACAAGGAAGCTTTTCAGAAAGCCATCCGCTCATTGGAAACAGGGCGCTATGGATTAGGGCATGTAAAGGATTTTGATTCTTTGTCCAAAGAAGATTTGTTAAGACGTTTGATAACGCCATCCAGCGAACGTCATTTTCTCATGTATGAAGCGCTTCGCAAGGGAGCCTCTGTTGATGAAATATATGAAATAACTAAGGTTAAGACGTACTTTATTGAGCAGATGAAAGAGCTTGTGGAAGAGGAAGAAGCCATTATGAAATATAAAGGCGGTCTTCCGACAGATGAAATGCTGATTACTGCCAAAAAGGACGGATTTTCAGATAAATACCTAAGCCAGCTTTTGGAGATTTCGGAGGATGTTGTCCGCAGCCACCGTATAGAATTAGGTGTGGAAGAAGCATGGGAGGGCGTTCATGTAAGCGGAACGGAGGATAGTGCATACTACTATTCTACTTACAATGCGCCGGATAAGAATCCAATCAGAGAAGATAAACCGAAGATTATGATTCTCGGAGGAGGTCCGAATCGAATCGGCCAGGGAATTGAGTTTGATTACTGCTGCGTTCATGCGGCCATAGCATTAAGGCAGCTCGGATTTGAGACCATCATTGTCAATTGTAATCCAGAGACGGTTTCCACTGACTATGACACCTCCGACAAATTATATTTTGAACCGCTTACCCTGGAAGATGTATTGAGCATTTATAAAAAAGAGAAGCCGGTTGGGGTAATTGCACAGTTTGGCGGGCAGACACCGCTGAATCTGGCGTCAGAGCTGGAGAAGAACGGCGTCCGGATTCTGGGAACTTCTCCTGCAGTCATTGATTTGGCGGAAGATCGGGACCAATTCCGCGCTATGATGGATAAGCTTGGGATTCCAATGCCGGAATCAGGTATGGCAACTACGGTAGAGGAAGCACTTTCCATAGCGAAGGGAATCGGATATCCGGTCATGGTTCGTCCGTCTTATGTCCTTGGCGGCAGAGGCATGGAAGTGGTTTATGATGATGAAAGTATGACAGAATATATGGCAGCGGCAGTAGGCGTGACGCCGGACCGTCCTATTTTGATTGACCGTTTCCTGAATCATGCTTTAGAGTGTGAGGCAGACGCCATCAGCGACGGAACACATGCCTTTGTACCTGCCGTTATGGAGCATATTGAGCTTGCAGGCATTCATTCGGGAGACTCTGCATGTATCATTCCGTCCGTACATATTCAGCCTGAAAATGTGGAGACGATCAAGGAATATACGAGAAAAATCGCAGAGGAAATGCATGTGAAGGGACTTATGAACATGCAGTATGCGATTGAAAACGGAAAGGTTTTTGTTTTGGAAGCGAATCCAAGAGCATCGCGGACAGTGCCGCTGGTGTCGAAGGTATGCAATATTCGTATGGTTCCGCTTGCAACAGAAATTATTACTTCCGAAATTACGGGAAAACCTTCACCTGTTCCGGATTTGAAGGAAAAAGTGATTCCTTATTATGGCGTGAAGGAAGCAGTGTTCCCCTTTAATATGTTCCCGGAGGTGGACCCCATTCTTGGACCGGAAATGCGTTCTACCGGAGAGGTTCTCGGTCTGTCCCGCTCTTACGGTGAGGCATTTTTCAAGGCACAGGAGGCGGTTCAGTCAAAACTTCCGTTAGAAGGAACTGTGTTGATCTCAGTCAATAAGAAGGATAAGGATGAAGTAGTGGAGGTTGCGGAAAGTCTTGCCGGAGATGGTTTTGAAATCATAGCAACAGAAGGAACCTATAACCTGATTACCGCAGCAGGAATTCCGGCTAAGAAGGCAAAGAAGATTTATGAGGGAAGGCCTAATGTTGAGGATATGATTACCAATGGTGATTTTGATCTTATCATTAACTCTCCCATAGGGAAATTCAGCGTTCATGATGACAGCTATCTGCGAAAGGCGGCAATCAAGGCAAAAACACCTTATATTACCACAGTTGCGGCGGCTAGAGTAACTGCTGAAGGAATTCATTATCTGAGAACGCATGAAGGAAGCAAAGTGAAATCTCTGCAGGAATTGCATAGCGAAATCCACGATAAGCAATGCAATTAAGGGGAAAAATGGGAGTTCATCTTTTGGGAGATAGCAAACATGAAAAAAAGAACAGCACAGTTCCTGAACGTTAGCTTTGTTCTGGTATCGTTTTTCTGTATATTCATATTTATCGTTCAGGCAGTCTTGGCAAATGTTATGGGAGAGGATGCCATCAGACAGCTGGGTGTCTTTTACATGTCAGGAATCAGCGAGCAGGTAGCCGCTCATTTCGGAACCACCATTGAACTTCGTTTGTCTCAGGTGGAATCGCTGGTAGATGCCGTTCCTCCCGGACGTGTCACGACGGAAAGCGCCATGCAGGTGGCGCTGAATTATAATGCGCGCTCTATGGGCTTTGAATATCTGGCTCTTTATACGGAGGACGGAACCTTTCATATGCTTTACGGTTCCCAGGTGACGGCGGATGTTCCGGAGGATTTGCATCGTTCCGTTCAGGGAGGCAAATATAATGTCTGTGCAGGAAGGGATGCCGCAGGAACACCGGTTGTTTTGATGGGGGTACCGGCCGTGTACCCCTTGGGTGATGGGAATACGAGCATAGCATTGGTTGCGGGACTGCCCAGCAGTTATCTCAATGATACATTGGAAACCAATATTCAAAACGACATCGTGGAATATTCAATCATCCGCACGGACGGCAGCTATGTTTTGAATAACCATGCCATGGAAGAAGAAAATTATTTTGACCGAATCAACAAGCTTTATGAAACCCGTAAGGGAAAAGACCCGGTTCAGTATGCGCAAGAATTTCGTGATGCGTTGGAAGCCGGCAGGGATTATACCAGTGAAGTTCTGATCGCCGGCGAAGCATGGAATGTCTATTGCACCGGACTTCCGAATTCGGAGTGGCATCTTGTCTTAAAAATTTCCCATAATACGCTGAATGAGACGGTAAATGTGCTCCAGCGAAAATGGATCTATATTTCCATTGGTGGCGGCAGTCTGATCATCTGCGCGCTGCTTCTTGTCTTTTTCGGATATCATCGTTTGACAAAGTTACATATGCAGGCATTGGAGGAAGCCAGAAAAACAGCGGAACAGGCAATGCTTTTGGCAGAGCGCTCTAACAGAGTAAAAAGTGAATTCCTCTCCAACATGAGTCATGATATCCGTACTCCGATGAATGGCATTATGGGAATGACATCGGTTGCCATCAGCAATCTGGATGACCCGCCCAGAGTGCGTTCCTGCCTGAGAAAGATACATATATCCAGCAGACATCTGCTGGGATTGATTAATGATATGCTTGATATGTCCAAAATTGAGACTGGAAAGCTTACATTAAATATGGAGCCGCTTTGTCTGCGCGATATCATGCAGAATGTTGAAACGGTCATTCAGCCGATGGTTCAGGAGAAAAATCAACATTTTAATATTTATTTACACGACATCTATCATGAAAATGTGTGCTCGGACAGAGTCCGCTTAAGCCAGATTCTTTTGAATATTCTCGGAAATGCAGTTAAGTTTACGCAGGAGGGTGGCAATATTGAGGCGGATTTGTATGAAGAGCCTTCCCCGAGAGGAAATGAATATATCCGCTCTCATTTGCACATTAAGGATAACGGCATAGGTATTTCCAAAGAATTTCAGGATAAGATATTTGATGCGTTTGCCAGAGAAGATAACACCCGCGTGGATAAAACGGACGGAGCCGGAATGGGCCTGACAATTACCAAGTATATTGTAGACGCAATGGGCGGTGCCATTACTGTAGAAAGCGAGCAGGGAAAAGGAAGTCATTTTCATATTACTTTGGATATGGAAAAAACGGCGCAGGAGGAGAAGAAACTGCAGCTGCCGAAGCAGAACGTTCTAGTTATTGATGATAATCGAACAGCAGGAGAACTCGCTGTCTCTTCATTGGAATCCATCGGGCTTAAGGCGGAGACAGCGGCAGATATGCAGCAGGCTTTTCGGATGATAGAGGAGTGCCGCGGCAAAAAAGAGAATTATCACATGGTTCTCTTAGATTGGGATCTGCAGGGGCAGGATTGGAACGAGTCTGCAGAGGAATTGTTCGGTCGTTTTGGCCGGGAGCTGCCTGTTATCATTATCACTGACGGTGAATGGGATGAGTTAGAGATAAAAACGGAAAAAGCCAATATCTGTGGTTTTATTTCAAAGCCCTTGTTCCGCTCCAGTCTTTATTATGTACTGCGTCGGGTTATAGAAGCGGAGGCGCCGCAGCAGGAGCGGGAAGAAGAGGCTGACATTGCATTACAAGGCAGACGTATTCTCATAGCAGAGGATAACGAGTTGAACTGGGAGATTGCGCAGTTAATTCTTTCTGAATTTGGACTGGAAGTGGAGTGGGCGGAAAACGGGCAGCTTTGTGTGGAACAGTTTGAACAGTCTGCGTCAGGATGGTATGACGCTATTTTGATGGATCTTCGGATGCCTGTTATGACAGGCTTTGAAGCGACAGAAGCGATACGAAAGCTGGAGAGGGAAGACGCGCAGACCATCCCCATTATTGCAGTCAGCGCGGACGCTTTTGACGATGATATTCAAAAGTGTTTTGACTGTGGGATGAATGCCCACACGGCGAAACCTTTAGACCCACAGAAAGTGTTTTCTCTGCTCTGTCAGTATCTTCATTAGAATCGATAGGAATGGAAAGGTAAGTTTGTTATGAAAAAAAGATGTGCCTTGATAAGCGTTTTGCTCTTGGCAGTTCTATTATCTTCGTGCGGCGGAAAAACCTCGGATATGGAATCGCAAGAAAATGACAGCAGTGTGGAAACAATAGAATTGACCTTGTGGACTTTTCCGATAGGAAACTGGGGAAATCCCACGGCAGTGGCCAGTATGCTGAACGATTTTCACAAGGCGTATCCTGGCATTCATGTTTCGGTGGAATACTTAAATTACGATAACGGAGATGAAAAAATCAATCAGGCGGCAGCGGACGGAACGCTTCCGGATCTGGTTATGGAAGGACCGGAACGCCTTGTGGCAAATTGGGGAGAAAAAGGCTGGATGGTTGATTTGTCCGAACTTTGGGAGTCCGATACGGCCGGTGAGATATATGACAATATCAGAGAGGCCTGTCATTACGGAAACGGAGAGTACTATGTGTTTCCTATCTGTATGACGGCACATTGTATGGCTATCAATTATGATATGTTTAGGGAGGCCGGCGCTCTTCCGTATATTGATGAAGAGACACACACATGGACGACGGAGAATTTTATCAAAGCGGTACAGGCTCTGCATGATTATGCCGCCGTGCAGGAACAGAATATAAGCGCAGGCATCATATACTGCAAGAATCAAAGCGGCGATCAGGGGACACGTGCGCTGGTGAATAATCTGTATGGCGGCACTTTTACGGATGCGACACATACATATTATACGGTGGACAGCGAAGAAAACAGAAAAGCCTTGCAGCTTCTTTATGATTTGGAGGGTATCATCTTTGAACCTTCGTTTTCCTCCTCAGATGCAATTGACCTGTTCTGCAGAAAAGAAACTGCCATGTGCTTCTGTTGGAACGGCTCTTTGGAAGTACAGCAGACCATCAATCACCCGGAATTGGATTTTGAAGTTTTTCCGATGGCTTTTCCGACGGATCAGGATACGCCGAAGCTGCAGGGCGGCATCTGGGGCTTTGGGGCTTTTGACACCGGCGATCAGGAACGGATCACGGCAGCAAAAACCTTTATCCGCTACATAACAGAAAATGATGCTTCCTACACTCGGGCGGTAAGGGCTTCTTCCTACTGGCCGGTGCGGGATATGGACAATTTATATGAAAATGACAGGCTTATGACGGAGTACAGCATTTTTATGCCGTACATGGGTGACTATTATCAGAACACGCCCGAATGGTCTCGGGCGCGTACCGCATGGTGGCAGATGCTTGCGAAGATCGGAGAGGGGGCCGATATTTCAGAAGTGGTAAAAGACTTTCCCTCTCCGGAGTGATCAGAATAATGTAGACTTAAGGCTTCCGAGATTTTCCACGGAAGCCTTTTTACTCATCTGTTACATTTTATTTGCAGTTCTTCCCACCGCCTGTCCACTTCCTTCTGAAACGCAGCAATCAGCTCTTCGTTTTCAGGCTTGAACAGGTGGCGGAAGCGGCGCTGGGAGCGAAGGAAGTCTTCAATGGGCAGCTTCGCCTTGGGCTCGTAGCTTAAAATCCACTTTCCGTCTACCACTTCATACAGCGGCCAGTAACAGGTGTCAACTGCCGCTTTGCAGATATCCATAAGGTCCGAAGGCTCATAGCCCCAGCCTCTCGGGCAAGGGGCAAGGATATTCAGGAAAGCGGCGCCCGGCGTGTAGATTGCTTTTTCCGCCTTTGTGTGTAAATCCTTAAAGTTATTGGTAAAAGTGGTCTGTCCCACATAGGGGATATGGTGCTCCGCCATAATTGCCGCCAAATCTTTCCGAATTTGCACTTTGCCGTTGGACGCTTTCCCGGCAGGCGTGGTGGTGGTATCCGCAAACTGCGGCGTTGCGGAAGAGCGCTGGGTTCCGGTGTTCATGTATGCGCCGTTGTCGTAGCAGACATATACCATGTCATGACCGCGCTCCATGGCGCCTGACAGGGACTGGAAGCCAATGTCGTAGGTGCCGCCGTCGCCGCCAAAGGTAATAAATTTGTAGTCCTCTTTCACTTTCCCCTTTTTCTTTAATACCCTGTACGCAGTCTCCACACCGGACAGGGTTGCGCCTGCATTTTCAAAGGCATTATGGATATAGCTGTCCTCATATGCAGTGTAGGGATACATAAAAGAAGAAACTTCTAAGCAGCCCGTTGCATTGCCCACGACTGCCTTGTCTCCTTCATGCAGTGCACGCAATACCCCGCGAACCGCGACGGTGCCGCCGCAGCCAGCGCACATCCTGTGTCCCGGAGCCAGCCGCTCCGGTTTATTCATGATTTCTTTAAAATTATATGTCTCCATATTTAACCTCGTTTCTGTGCTGCTTTTATCTCCTGCGCAGTCCTATGTATTCGTACATATCCGTTATCTGCTGCGTTTCGGCAATCTTTTCCAGATTGGCATAAACCTGACAGAAATCTTCTACCGTGATATCCCTGCCGCCAAGTCCGTAGAGATAATTCACGGTTTCTGCTTTGCCTTTTGCCTGATAGAGCGCCGCTCTTACTTCTGCGCCCAGAGGACCGCCCGTGGCAGAGAACATTTCTGAACGGTCCAGAATTGCAACTGCCTTTACATGTGCCAGAGCTGCCGCGATTTCTTCTTCGGGGAAGGGGCGGAATACCCGGATTTTCAACAGTCCGACTTTTTTTCCTGTGGTATTTCTGATTTGTTCAATGGCAGCCTTGCATGTGCCTGCCGCAGAACCGATGATGACCACTGCATAATCTGCATCTTCCAAACGGTATGATTCAAAGAAACCATACTGCCGTCCGGTCATAGCCTGAAAACGCTCTGCTACCTCCAAAATCACCTTGCGGGCATTTATCATGGCTTCCCGCTGACCGCGTTTTGTTTCCATATAATAGTAGGATACGGCATAGGGTCCCACCGCCAATGTCTCATTCGGATTTAAAAGATAATGCTTGGGATCCCTTTCGCCCACGAATTCCTTGACCAGATTATCCTCCACCAGAAGAATGTTTTCTACGCCGTGGCTGGTAATGAAGCCATCCTGACATATCATGACCGGAAGCATCACGTCTTTGTGCTCTGCAATCGGGAAAGCCTGCAAAAAATTGTCGTAGGCTTCCTGGTTGGATTCTGCATAAATCTGTATCCATCCGCTGTCCCTTGCGCCCATGCTGTCGGAATGGTCTGCGTTGATGTTGATAGGACCGGACAGGGCACGATTTACCAGTGCCAGAACAATCGGCAGCCGGTTGGAGGCCGCCACATACAGCTCTTCCCACATCAAAGCAAGACCGCAGGAAGAAGTAGCCGTAAGCGCCCTTGCGCCTGCCGCGGAAGCCCCGACGGTGGCGCTCATGGAACTGTGCTCGCTTTCCACCGGGATAAATTCCGTGTCAATTTCCCCGTTCGCAATATAATTTGCCACATACTGGGGAATTTCCGTGGAGGGCGTGATAGGAAATGCCGGCATGACATCCGGATTAATCTGTTTGATGGCATAAGCTACTGCTTCATTGCCGGATAAACGTTCTCTGACAGCCATTTATTTTCCCTCCTTCATCGTAATCGCGCCAAAGGGGCATACCTTGGCACAAATGCCGCAGCCCTTGCAATGGTCATAATCGAAATCCTTACGTTTTTGGTCATTGACCGGAATGGAAGAATCCGGACAGACCGGCGTACACAGAAGACATTGCTTGCATTTTTCTTGATTCCACACCGGAGTGGAAGTACGCCATTCACCCGTGCAGAACTCTCTGGAAGTGGCAGCCTCGAAAATTTTGTTGCCCTCCGTTATGTCCTGCCATGGGCTGTTTTCATTGATTCTTTCACTTATCATGGATTTACCCCGCCTTTCTCTGCCTTTGCAATCTCCGCAAATGTAAGTTCCAAAGCTTTCATATTGCCGTCGATGACTTCCGGCTTCTTTGCAAATTTATGCTGGAAGGAGGCCTGCATCTCCTTTAAAAATTCTTCCTGCTTCATGACGCCGGACACTGCAACCACGGCTGCCAGCATAGGGGAATTCGGATAGTTTTTCCCAAGTGCCTGCATGGAAATGGCTTTTGCGTCCAAAGTATAAACCGCACCCTGATAGCCATGCAAAAGGGGAAGCAGTTCCTCTTTTTTCTTTTCCGTATTGATAATGACGGCGCCGTTCTCCTTCAATCCGTGGGTTACGTCGGTGGTCTCCAACAGTCCGTCATCCACCACCACTACATAATCGGGGTCATAAATATTGGAATGAACCGTCACCGGCTCTGTGCTGATGCGGTTGTAGGCGGTAATCGGCGCACCCATGCGCTCCGGACCGTATTCCGGAAAGCCCTGCACGAACTTTCCGACCTTAAATGCCACGTCCGCCAGCAGAAGCGCCGCCGTTTTAGCACCCTGACCGCCACGGCCATGCCATCTGATTTCCATTGTATTTTCCATCTTTTCTCCTATCTGCGTGTCTTGGCACGCGAATATACTTTGTTTTAACCATATACTTCCGGCACGTTTCAAAGAGGGTGCCGGGAAGCTTTGCGCATAAAAAACGGCCTCCACCGCAAACGGTAGAAGCCTGCTCTTTCTTCTTATCCCATCTACGACATACCATCATATGCGTCCTCTTTTACGGAAGGAACCCGTCAGCATCTACTTGCATACCTGCTTTGGTGCTGCAACTCAGGAGGGATTTTCCATACATCCTACTCGTACCGCTTCTCAGCTTGCGCGGCTCTCTGTACCTTTCAAAAATATGTACTCACTCCGTCATCGTCTTTTAAATGAATCTGTCATTATTTTAATAATGATTCGCAGACTTGTCAACAATTTTCGATTATTTTTTGCTAACAGTCACCTTGACATTTCCATTCTCCAAGTTTATAATCCTATCTATACAAAAGTGAGAACTGAATACGATGTGATATGTGTTTGCGAGGGAACTGAACAAGTTGAAAAAGGTTAAGACCTGACCTC
>CAMWLB010000029.1 GCA_947174985.1 uncultured Lachnospiraceae bacterium
CAGTGATATGATAGAAACAAAGCATTTAGGTTCCCTGCGATTATTTCTATTCTATTATAGTTTTACAAGGAGATTGCTTATGACAACAGATACCTATACCCTCACCAATCCGGACGCACAGGAGGCGGCCGTAAAGCTCTACCGCTTTCTCTGCTCTTTAAAAGGAAATGGGATTCTTTCCGGGCAGCAGGAATGTCCGCGGGACAAAACAAATGGCAGAGAGCTTTCCTATATTAAAGAAGTCAGTGGACAGCTTCCCGCCATCCTGGGACTTGACTATATAGAAAATGACTTTGAAGGCGTCAACAAGCGCGCGCAGAACTGGCATAACAAAGGCGGCATTGTATCTATTTGCTGGCATTGGGGTCTCCCTCCTTTCGGCGTTGGTTACCTTTCCAGTAAGGAAAGCGTGGATATGACGGAACTGCTCACTCCGGGCATAGCACTTCATCAAGGGCTTTTGGACAATCTGGACCGCGCAGCCGGCGCGCTTGCCGTTCTGCGCGACGCAAAAATTCCCGTTCTATGGCGTCCGCTGCACGAATTCGACGGCGCATGGTTCTGGTGGGGAAAAGGCGGCGCAGAAGCTTTTCAAAAGCTATGGCGGCTGATGTACGAACGTTTTACCAATTTACATAAGCTCAATCATTTAATCTGGGTGCTTGGTTATTCCCACGAGATGCACGAGGGCTGGTATCCCGGGGATGCCTATGTAGACTGTATCGGCGGCGATGCCTATACCGAAGGAATTCATGAAGAATTGTATCACTGGATTGCAAAAAGGACAGACAAGCAAATGCCCATCTGCCACCACGAAAACGGACCTCTTCCGGAGCCGGGGCTTCTTGCCCTGAAACATGTGGACTGGTGCTGGTTTCTGACCTGGCACACCATTCATATCCACGAACAGAACAGCGCGGATTATGTGCGGTATGTGTATAACCATCCTTATGTGATTACGCTGGATAGGCTGAAAGAAAGATTTAAGAACTCGTAAAAATGTATTTTTTGTGAATTTACAAAATCAGATTGCAGCATATTACGGAATGTGCTATAGTACATGTACGGGAAACCATAGAGCCTAAGGCGGCTGCCCTCCACCTCGGAGGGGCCACCCTCCGGACGAGAGAAAGGAGGGCATTGCCAATGTATGTTACATATTCTGACTTAATTCAGATTGGAATATTCATTTGCGCACTTGTTAGGTTGTGTTATTCAATCTTCAGCAAAAAACGAAAATAGCCGCCACTACTGCAATAGTGACGGCTGTTAGCATATAACAGTTTTCATTTAGGGGTAGCCGCCTCTGTGGCTTCCCTTTATGTTTATAATATAGCATATCAATGACTTTTTTTCAATGATTTTTTATTCGCCCCTTACGACACCATCAAAGCAAGAATCGCAAAAGCAGCTTCCGATGTACCTTCCATTTTTCTAAATTCCACAGTGTGGACCGCCTTTTCTCCTGAAGAATAAACCTCCACGGTCTCACCGTAATCGCCCCAGCCGCCGGTAAAATCGGAATCCAGGGTCATGGCATACTCGCCATCTACATATACCTCAAACTGTCCGCCCGTTCCGTTCGTCATTTTCTGATACATAACACCGATATTGGCGGCTTCCACGGAAAACACAATGCTTTCCTCTCCCGTCTCTGTATACCAGTTGCCGGGGAATCTCCAATTGATATCCTGTTCCGTAAAGCTGCCCCATTCCGTTGGCTCGATATCCTTACTGCCGAGAAGTGCCGCCTCCAGATAGGCTTCTTTGGTAATCACAGGCTTGTCAAAAGGCGTCACTTCCGCGTCTATCTCATCAAGACGATTGTAAATATCCATCAGATATATGGAAAGCAATTCTCCCACAATGGCATGCCCCCTGTCATTGGGATGAATGTTATCCGGCGAAATGTCCTTCCACGTAAAAGCACCTTCCTCAATTTCCTGCAGCACCGCATTCCGGTAGCTTATCATAGGAAGCCCATACTGAAAGCCAATCAGGGAATCGTTATCCTGCGCGCTGGTTCCATCCTCCATTGTCATAAACAAAAGCAATACCGCAGGTGCATTTTCCTCCTTCAGAATCCGGCGCACCAGATTGTCATAGCTCTTTTTGTAAAATATATTGTTGCCGTCATTCACAGAAAACTCCACCACCACAAAATCAGGTTCATAACTGAGCAAGTCCGTCCCGACCCTGTGCACGCCTAAGTAGGAGCTGGTTCCGCCCACACCCGCATTCACAAATTCTATTTCTGCATCCGGAAAAGTATCCTCCCACCATTTTTTTAAGAGGGACGCATAGCAGTTGTTCTGGTTGGAGGCAGAGGAGCCCTGTGTGATGGAACCGCCAATCACACCTATCGTTACTTTTTCACCATCCCTTGCCTTTCGCATGGCGGCCGCAATACGGGACAAGTCTCCTTCCGGAAAGGCACAGGCACGCTCGTACATTTCCTTATCTATATAAGTACACGCCGCAAGCAGCGATTCCAAATCTGCTGCCGCCACTTCCTCATCCGCCTCATTACCCGAGGATTCCGGCAAAGTATTCATGTCCGCATCATTTTCCTTTTCAGCAGCACATGCCGAAAGCAGCAGTGCAAAGCAAAGCATAAAAATGCAGCCGAACTTCGCCCCTGTCCTTTTCTTTTTCTTTTGATATTCCATATTTCCTCCCATATTGCAACCATCTCCTTATTATTCTTCAAACACGGTACATATCTGGGAAGTTTCCCTGATACCGTTCGTTCCGTTTACCACAATTTCTCCCCAGTCAGCAGAAAGTTCCCTGCCGTCCCACTGGACTGCCAAATCCAGATATTCCACACCGCCGCCGTTGCCCTTCCACGACCATGCAATATACCCTATCTGATTTTCCTCACAGTACTGCATCAAAAACGCCTCGTCCACATCGCCGTCCGTATGGTTATAGCCAAACTCTCCCACGCAGACACAGAAGCCGTTATCCGTTGCATATTTCAGGTTTGTTTCAATTTTTGCAGCACTTCCGCCCGCTGTACCATACATATGAATGGAAAACATAACATTCGCCAGCGGGTCCGCGTCAAACACCTCCCTGCCGCCTTCCGCGATGCACTTGGCATACTGTCCCCAGCCCGCGCTGTCCACCATAATGGTGTGGGTAAGCCCTGCTTCCCGCAGCATGGGAATCGCCTCCACGTATGCTTCTTTCCAAGCCTGCGTGGTGCTGTTTCCCATCCACTCGTTGGCTATATTGATAATCACATACGCCTCTTCCCCAATCAGTACATCCTTGATATCCACAAAGTACTGCGCCGCCGCAAGCAGTGATTCCTTGTCGTTGTAGCCGGTTGCGTCATGCACCTCCAGTATGGCAATCAGGTTCCTGTCCTTGCATGCCTTGATAATGCCCGCCACCGTATCGGCCGTGTTTTCATTCCACTGCTCACCGTTTGACAATACAATGCGCACACAGTTGCTTCCCGTATCTTTTATGGCATCAAGCGTCAAAAAGAGCTTATCTGTGAACCATGTGTGTGCATGGTTGATACCCCGCAGCACAAAGGGATTGCCGTTGGCATCGTAGAGCACGCCGCCGTCCACATAAAAGCCTGTATGCTCTTCCGCTTTATTTTGTGTTTCTTCCTGCACAGAAGAAGGGGCCGATTCCTCTTTTGCAGGTCTGCTGCCGCAGGCTGAAAATACAAGAATCAGCATTAAAAACAGTAATAACAGTTTGTTTCGTTTTTTTGTCATGTCTACCCTCACTTCCATCTTCTTAATTTCATTATTTTTTATTGTAAATAGCATAATTTCATATTTACAAAACCGACACGCTGTGTTAGCATGTAACCGCATACGAAAGGAGTTTACTTATGAAAAATCTGACACACGGCAAGCCCTTAAAATTAATCCTTCTATTTGCAATACCACTGTTCATCGGACAGCTTTTCCAGTTGTTTTACAGCCTCGTGGATACCCGCATCGTCGGTTCCATTTTAGGTGACGAGTCACTTGCCGCAGTCGGAGCCACCAGTTCTTTAAGTGAGATGCTGCTCAGCCTCTTAAACGGCTTTACCAACGGCTTTGCTCTGGTCATCGCCACCCTTTTCGGGGCAAATGATACAAAAAACATGAAAAAAGCGGTTGGCGGAACCGTCCTTTTAGGCGTCATTTCCTCCATATGCATCAGTGTAGTCTGCCTTTTGTTCCTCTCTCCGATTTTACGGTTTATGAATGTGTCCGCCGAACTGATGCCACAGGCAAAATCCTATATCTCCATCATTCTCGCAGGGCTTCTTGCCGCCACACTCTACAACGTGTGCGCCGCGATTCTTCGTGCCATCGGCGACTCCTTCACACCGCTTATTTTTTTGATTATTTCTACCTTTTTAAATATCTTTCTTGACTACGCCTTTATCCGGTACCTTCAGATGGGCGTTGCCGGAGCTGCTTTTGCAACCGTGATTGCACAGGCGCTCTCCGCCTTTATGTGCTTTCTCTACATGCGGAAAAAATATCCTTCGCTCACCCTTGCAAAAGAGGATTTCTCCATTCCGGCGGAAATTTACCGACGGCTTCTTGCCACCGGCCTATCCATGGGCTTTATGGTTTCCTTTGTCAACCTTGGCTCAGTGGCACTGCAGACGGCAATCAACACCTTCGGTCAAAACAAAATTGTGGCACATACCGCTGCACGAAAGGTAACCTCTATCTTTATGCTGCCCTTCTCCGTGCTTGGAGCCACTCTTGCTACCTTCTGCAGCCAGAACCTCGGTGCCGGCAAATATTCCCGTATCAAAACCGGCGTGCGGGATACCCTGCTCGTCACCTTTGCATGGTGTGCTGTCGTTATCGCAGCCGCCTATACCATTTCGCCCATTTTGATACGGCTGATTACTGCCTCCACAGAAAAAGAGGTTATTGATACTGCCACCCTGTACCTTAAGGTTAACACCGCCTTCTATTTCGTTCCTGCGGTTATCTGCCTGTTCCGCAACAGTATGCAGGGCTTCGGCGACAACAAAACGCCCGTCTTCTCCAGCACATTGGAGCTTGTGGGAAAAATTGCCATCGCCTTCCTGCTTGCACCTGCCATCGACTACATGGGCATCATCGTGGCCGAGCCGATTGTATGGATTATCATGGTGATTCCGCTTATTATCAACATGGTGCGTAGTCCTATCTTACGTATGCCGGACAGTGAGTAACTGTTTTTATGCGATATCGTACACGCTGCGCACTGCAAATTTCGTTGCCGTGCCTGACACTATTGTCACTTTCATCTCGCCCGCGTCCATATCAAAATAATTGTCTGAGAAACGCACATCTCCGTCAAGGGCAAGGATTTCCACATTCTTGGCGTATGCCTTTGCCGTTACCCTGAGCGTATTTCCTTCCGCTTGAAGCTCCAATTCGGGATTCTCAAATTTGAAATGCTTCGGCGGTGTGAACAGGGTAGTTCCCGCAGACAGTACCTCTCCATCCTTCACAAACCGGTAGCTGATGTAACAGCCTCTTTCGTCCTGTCCGGTAAAATCCAGTTTTTCCAGCCATGCGCCGTCAAGCGGCGGCACGCAGACTTCCTCTTTTCCTTCCATAATGACAGAAGCGTCAGGTCTGCGCAGGGACCAGAATACGCATCCCTCCACAGTATCTCTCGTCTCGTTTGCCACATGGAGCCGCGCAGATATCTCAATCGGCGCTTTCCTCTCCTGTACACAGTAGGGACGTTCACTCATCTCGCCTTTTTCCTCACAGGAAAGCAGCACGGGCGCAAACATCTTTCTCTCCGCATAGTGCAGCGCCTTCCAACGCCCGAAATAATCGATGCCGGACCAGGAAGCCACCGGCCAGATATCGTTCAACTGCCACACAATAGTACCCATGCACCTTCCCCTGAAACGCCTGAAATGCTCCGTTCCATAGCGGATTGCCTCTGCCTGCAAAAGCTGGGAAGCATAAAGCAGGCTGTCAAAATCCTTCGGATACAGGTAACTCTGGGCAAGATATTTCATAATCTTGCCGTTCGCTGCCGTATTCCTCTGATGCATCTCCATAACCCGTGAAAAAATATTCCTGTCCTTTGGCTCGGTAAAACTCTCCACCGTCTTTAAGCAGGGGAACGACTGGAAACCAAATTCCGACACATAGCGGAACTTATAATTTCTGTAAGCAGTAAACGGCTTCTCACCGTGCCATACATCCCAATAATGTGTATCTCCCCTGTTTTCGTCCCACGGATTGTCGAAACTGCCGCCCGACGACGGGGAAGAAGGCCAGTAAAAGGTCTGCGGGTCTTCTTTCTGTATAATACCCGGAATAATGTACTCAAATATTTTACTGTAGTCGCAGGTCTGTTTCTTAGACGGCTTCCATACCCCGTCAAGCGTCTGCGTCTCCATCTCGTTGTTGCCGCACCAGAGTGCAAGGCAGGCGTGATGGCGGATTCGCCTTACATTTTCCGCGATTTCCCGCCTAATATTGGCATCAAAGGCGTCGTCCAATTCATAGGCAGAGCAGGCAAACATAAAGTCCTGCCATACCAGCAGTCCCAGTTCGTCGCAGATATCAAAGAAATAATCGTCGGGATAATAACCGCCGCCCCAGACACGAATACAGTTGTAGTTCGCCGCCACTGCATCCTCCAAAAGCCTTCTGGTGCGCGCCTCATTGATACGCCCGAAGAGATTATCCTCCGGTATGTAATCCGCTCCCATGGCAAAGATACAAAGACCGTTCACCTGATGGGCAAAACGCCTGCCCCACTCATCAGGCTCCGTATTGACCTCCATCTTGCGAAGCCCAATCCGTCTTTCCCACACGTCAAGTATCTCTCCATCCTCTGCCAGCAAAAACACATGCGCCATATACAATGGCTGGCTGCCGTAGCCGTTCGGCCACCAGAGCTCTGGATTGTCCACTATTATCTCGCGTCCTTCTTCGGGTACAAAGCGACTGCCATCCGGTGCAGTAAGCCATATCCGGATTTCCAGCTTCTCATCAAGCGGCTCCCGCGTCGTTCTCCACGCAATCCCGCCGTCACCTTTCCCTGACGCACATACCGTCTTGACCGCTTCCTCCACCTGCACATCAAAAGAAAGCCGTACCCTGCCATCTTCATGCTCCTGCGTCACATAGACTTCCTTCAGTCTCGCCCTCTTTTCGCCAAGAAGATATACCGGACGGAAAATACCCGAATCAGGAAGCCTCGGGCCCCAGTCCCAGCCAAACATGCAATGCGCCTTGCGCAGATGGGTATAACCCTCCATCGCATCCGGACTGCCGCCCGCGAAAACCTTTTCGTTTTCTTCTTTGATGTATTTTATGGGGGAATGTAATACTACCTTAAGCTCATTTTCCCCCTGTCTCACCACGTCAAGCACATCTATTTCATGGCGTACATGCATGTTAAAAACCGTCTTCACAAGCTGTCCATTGACAAAAATGTCCGCCAATGTGTCAATGCCCTCAAACACCAGCAGCAGACGGTCTGCCTCTTCCAACTGCCCTGCCTCCAGAGAGAAACACTTTCTGTACGCAAAATCGTTGTCCGCAAACTTTACCGCGTCCAACTCATTTTCCCTGTAAAAAGGATCCGGCATCATGCCGTTTTCCACATAAGTGCCAAACACAGTACCGGGCACCGCCGCATCCACATATTCCTTTGGTATGTTGTAGACATTCTCACCCAGCACCTTAAGCTGCCAGACTCCGTTTAAATCATATCGTTTCAACTTTGACCTCCTGTTTCGGCTCTCCTTGCTGCCCGAATCTGTTTAAATAAATATTCTATACCACTTGTACCCTATATAATAAAAGAGCTCTCTTGCAAGAAATGGTACTTTCGTCTTCAGGCTGCGGTACATTGTCGTCTCTGTAGGCGAACTGTAGGCTTCCATCCCCATATCCTTTGCCAGTAACATGGCACGCTTCATATGCAGCGGGTCGCTGACAATGATTGCGCTCTGATATCCCAGTGCTGCCATCAGCTTTTGGGAATTCTCCAGATTTTCCTGCGTAATTGTGGATTGCTCTTCCATCAAAATATCTTCCTCTGAAATCCCCTGACTTATCAGATACAGCTTTGCCGCGTAGGCATCCGACCAATCATTTCCCTCTGCAAATCCGCCCGTGACAATTATCTTTTTTACATACCCCTGGCTGTACAAAACAATACCATGATTCAGCCGTTCCCTGTATACCGGTGAAACACCGTCATGGTAAGTTGCCGCGCCAAGCACAATCACAACATCTGCCACACACCGTTCATCCCTGACGCTGTATGTACAAATACTGACTGCGTTCCCTGCAATATAAACAACAAGTACGAGAACGGCTATTATCAGGATGTTTCTGCTCCTTTTCTTTCTTTTAGGCACAGCGTTTTTCATCCTGCCAGCACACGCGAAAGTACCTCGTCCTCCATCACCAGCTTTTTCGCTGCCTCCCTGCATTTTTCTTCATGCAGGTAGGTATGCCGGTGCGGTTTGATGGAAGGCGCCATATCGATTGCCTTGATAAAATCCTCCTTCTTCATCTGCAGGGTCGCCGCATACTCCCAGAAGCCCGTCTCCTGCAAAACCGTGCCCACGCGCACATAGCGGTGATCCTGCACCTTGATCATAATATAGGTGGCAATTCCCACCTGCACACCATGAAGCTGGGGATTTTCCAGAAATTTATCCAATGCATGGGAAATCAAATGCTCGCTTCCGCTGGTGGGCGCGCTGCTCCCGGCAATCTCGTTGGCGATGCCGCTCATGGCAAGGGAATCCATCAGCTCCTTTAAGAACAAATCGTCTTTTATACTGGAAAAAGGCGTCCGAACAAAGCTGTTCACCGCTTTTTTCGCTATCATCATGGCGTAATCATTTAAAGTACTGTATCCCAGAGAAGCCTCGTACAGCCAGTCATACAGCGAGGTAATCTTGGAAATCATATCCCCGATACCGGAATAGATGAATTTTTCCGGCGCCGTCTTAATCACTTCCGTATCCACAATAATACCGTAAGCCACTTTCGCCGGCATCGAAGCTCTCCTGCCGTTCACAGTCAAGGAAGCGCTGGCGCTGGAAAAACCGTCGCTGGAACTTGAAGTCGGCACACTGATAAAAGGAAGGTTTTTCAAAAATGCCGCATACTTGCCGGCGTCAATCACCTTGCCGCCCCCGATGGAAATCACTGCCTGTGTGTTGACAGGAAGAGAAAGGGCAAGCGTTATGATATCGTCGATATCCACCGTATCCAACTCCCTGTACTCCAGAACCGTGATGCCTGTCTCTTTTAAGGACTGCATAACACCCATTCCGAACATATCAATCAGCCCGTTTCCGAAATAAATCACCACGTGTTCCAAGCGCGCCTCTTTTAAATAAGAGCCAATGCCATCTAAAGCACCTTTTCCAACCTTTAAAATCGCAGGTATTGAAATACTGTTTCCTGTCTGCATATCTTATCTCTCCTTTTCTCTACATTCTCTCCGGTGCGGAAAAGCCCAGCACATCAATACATGCCTCTAAGACGTCGCGCGTCAGGACAAGCAGCGCAATCAGACCTGCCTTTCGCTCCTCATTCTCCTCCGCAAGTATCTTGGTTTCATGGTAAAAACGGTTAAAGGCATTTGCCAAATCATAGATATAGGCACAAACCTTATGGGGCGCAATCTCCGCGCAGGCATTTTCCATAGCCGCATTAAACGCAGTAAGCTGCATCACCAGTGCCTTCTCCGACTCGCTCTTCGTATCGGATAACGCCGCAGCCTCTATCTTTCCACCCTGCTCCGCATATTTTGCAAGAATGGATTTGATGCGGACAATGGTGTACAGGATATAAGGACCGGTATCTCCCTCAAAGGAGGTAAAGCGCTCCATGTCAAAGATATAATCCTTAGACGCCTGATTGGACAAATCGCCATATTTCAGTGCGGAAAGGGCAATCGTCTGCGCCGTCTGCGCTGCCTCTTCCTCAGGCATCTCCCTGTTTTCTGTTATTTTCCGGTACATTTCATCTATCGTTTCCTGTAAAAGCATCTCCAGGCGCATCACGCCGCCATCACGGGTTTTAAAAGGCTTGCCGTCCTTACCGTTCATGGTGCCGAAGCCTATCCAGATAAGCTCTGTCTCAGGATTCACCAGCTTCGTCTTTCTTGCACAACGGAATACCTGTTCAAAATAAAGCTCCTGCCGCTTATCGGTAAAATAAATGATTTCGTCCGGATGGATATGGTTCATACGATCCAGAATCGTCGCCAGATCGGTCGTGTTATAGAGCGCAGCGCCGTCCGACTTTAATATCATGCAGGGCGGAACTTCCTTTACATCGCTCTCCTCCTTGACGTCCACCACCAGCGCACCCTCGCTCTCGTGGGCATAGCCTTCCCGCTTCATCGCTTCCACCATGCCGGGAATCAACTCATGGACATCTGACTCTCCCTTCCAGAGGTCAAATTCCACATTCAGCCGTTCATAATTTTTCTTTAAATCTGCAATGGAAACCTTCAGTATCTGCTCCCAGACAGCGCGGTATCCACGCACGCCGCTCTGCATCTTAAAGGTAACCTCCATTGCCCTCGCCTTATACTCTGCATCCTCCTTGCTCTTTTTGCTTGCCGTAGGATACATCTCTTCCAGCTCCGCTATGGTAAAAGGCGCTTCCTTTGGATATTCGCCCGTATAAATCTCGTCAAAATAGACAAGGTCCGGCTGACGCTCACGAAGCTCTGTGATAACCAGTCCCAAGGGCTGTCCCCAGTCCCCGAGATGGATATCCCCGATGACCTCATGCCCGCAGTAACGCAAAATCCGCTTCACACTCTCACCAATCACTGCCGAGCGGAGATGTCCCACATGAAGGGGCTTTGCAATGTTGGGGCCGCCGTAATCGATAACCACCTTTTTCGGCTCCTTGGGCTCTTCCAGACCAAATTTCTCACTGCTTCTCATTTCTTTTATATATGCTGTCAGAAAGCTCTCCCGCACCTTCAGATTCAAGAACCCGGGCGCCACCGCACTTACCTCCGAAAACACTTCACTCTCCTGCAAAACTGCCGCCACATCCTGTGCAATCAAAAGAGGCGCTTTCTTGTACTGTTTTGCACCGGCCATCGCGCCATTACACTGATATTCACACAAATCAGGCCTGTTGGAAAGCGTAACTCTGCCAAGCTCGCCTGCATATCCCGCCTGCTCAAAGCCCTTCTGCATTTCCTCTGAAATCAAATCCAATATCTTTTTCATGCTGCTTCGACCTCATTCCTTTCACATCGCTTTATTTTTACTATCATATCTGTTTTTACCTTATCTGGCAAGGCTTTTATTTAATCAGAAAAACATTCGTCACAACCGGATATCTTTTGTACAATTCATATAATTCCCCTATGGGGCGGGGCTGTATATCTCCTGCAAAAAAATCATCCATACAGATAAACTGCCTGAAATACTGACTGCATATATCCGCTACTGCTGCCAACTGTCCGGCTTCTGTAACCGCCGGCGCATACTCCATGTAAAAGGCTGTTTTTTCCTGCTCTAACAGCTGCCTCGCGCCCCTCAGTACATTGGCCTCAAAACCTTCCGTGTCAATCCAGACATACTTGACATCAGCAGGGTCCATATGATTTTCTCTTAAAAATTCATCTACTGACAGGCTTTCCACTGCCTGCAGGTCAGAAGCTTCTGCGACCTCCCCTTCTGAAACAATCGAACTTTCACCGGGATTTAATGCATTGAACTTCATGCCATAGGAACCGGACACTTCGGAAACTGCCTTATTGACAGCAATATAATCCGTGATGTCATTTAAAATCATGTTGGCAAGCAATAATTTATAATTTTTATATACCGGTTCAAACGCAACAATCGACATATTGGGCACCAAATATTTTTTTGCATAAATACATGTCGTGCCGATATTCGCGCCAATGTCAAAAAAGAACCCCTTTTCCTCCTGCGGCGTTCCGTAATATTGTTCCGCAAGCTGAATAAACATATCGATTTCATCCTGCGAGTAGGCTTCCTTTTTTCGAAACATATTTTCAGATATCACACAGTCCGAGGCATAGGTAATATAATCGCCGCCTTTGGTCGTAACCGCCAGATAATTCTCCCCAATCTTTCTGCAAAAATAATCCAGCACCCTTCCGTTTTTGGAATCCGCATCAAAAAAAGTCCGGTAAAAAGCAATTTCGTCCCTGTCTATCGATTTCTGCAGAAAAACATATCTCTCCTCCGGTATATGCAGCATGGACAATATTTTACGGATACTATGTCCAAACGCTCTGTCATTGACAACCAGCAAATCCCAAAAGGAAAAATCCAGCACCTGCTCAAAAGAAACCACAGGAATATCCGCCGAATGTGTAACCGCGCTCTCGTTGTCAATAATCGCCACAACCTCAAAATAATCCTCATTGACAGAAGCAGGCAAATCCTGATAAGCAGGTTTTAGCGTCTCAAATATAAGAATCCTTGTTTTTGCCGTATTTATCTTTTTCATCCCATTTCCCTTTCATCTCCGTGAATATACACACCCACAATAATTCTGCCGGTAAAGCCCATACTCCCTCGACAACTCAATGGACTGCTTATAGCCCTCTTTCTTCTTAAAATCCGACGGCAGCCATTTTACACCAATCTCCTGCGCCAGCCTCTCTCCGATTTCATTGAGCTTCGCTGCATTTTTCAGAGGGCTGATTGACAGTGTTGTCGCAAAATAATCAAAGCCTGCTGCCGCGGCATGTTCCGCGGTTTTGCGCAGGCGGAGTTCATAGCACAAAAAGCAGCGCTCCCCACCCTCCGGGCATTCGCGATGCTCTTTTGTCAGGGCAAAGAAAACCTCCGGCTCATAATCTCCCTCCACAATTTCTATCGGATAGAAAGCCTTAGATTCCTCTGCCTCAGCATTATAAATCCCAATCAGCCTCTTCTGTTCCTCCACGCGCTTTTGGTACTCCTCCTGCTCGGAAATATTGGGATTGTAATAAAAAACGGTGATTTTAAAGCAGCTTCTCAGATATTTTAACACATAACTGCTGCATGGCGCGCAGCAGCTATGCAGAAAGAGTGAGGGCGCTTCGCCCCCCTCCTTTTCAGACTGTTCTATTTTGGCAAGCAGCTTCTCCAGTTCCTTCTGATAGTTCGGCACGTTCATCACAGCTCTCCTATCTGCAGAAATGGCCTGAAGTCCTCAGTATCCGAGGCCGCAAACCCGCCCAGTTTTTTTGTCAGGGCTTCCATAATCCGCCGCACTTCTTCCCTGTCCCGCGCCTCATAATCGCACGCATAGACCTGCTTTACCTTAAGCTCATCCAGCAGTTTTCCGTCCGCCTCGCCCTGCATATCGGGCATAAGGTCCTCAAAAGTCATGGCGCCGCCCTTAAGCGTAAGCTCCATCAGATTGATTTCCGTCCAGATTTCAATTGCTTTCTCAGCCATAAAATCAAGCGCCTCCGAAAGCCTGCGCACATCTGTATCTTCCGGCAGCATATAGAGAAAGTTTAAAACTTCCTCCTGTTTTGGGGCAGCCTTTGCCGCGCCGCTATCCATTTTTTTCTTTTTTCCTTTTTCCGACATGTTAATACCCCTGCATACCGCAATGCCTGCGATACTGCACATCCTGCTCTTTCTATAGAGTATTATAACCCCTGCCCGCCATAAAGACAAGGAAAAAGGAAAATCATGGTGTGCAATCCGGCAGCTTATTCCGCACCCTTTAATGCTTCCACCATATCTATTTTCTTATTCTTTCTCGACACCATAAGACTGACAAGCAGCGACATGCCGACCGTTAAAACAATGCTGCCTGCAATGGTTGCCGCGCTCACCGCCATTTTCATCTCATATTCTCCCGCCAGTTCTTTCAAAAGGTAAGCAAGCACGCCCATTCCTGCCGGCATGCCGATGACAACGCCAATCAGGCTCAGCCAAAGATTCTGCCCGATAAGCAGACTGCCGATTTTTCTGTCCTTAAAACCAACCACCTTCAGCGTCGCCATTTCCCTGTAACGCTCGGTGTAGCTCATCACGCCGAGATTATAAAGCACGACCACGCCGAGCAGCAGCGCGCCTGCAATCAGAATGAAAATCATGGTATTCATCAAATCCATAAATGTATCGAAGGAATCCATAATCATCTGCTTTGACGATACATTTTTAATGGCGCTGTCAGCGTCTATCTCGTTCTTTTCCACATCGGTATAAACCGAGTCTATTGCATAAGAAATAAGCAGCATATCTGCATACTTTGGCGTTATGACAATGCTTTCGGAAACACTCCGAATCACGCCCGCCACCTTGAGTGTGTACTTCTCGTCGGAACCGTAAGGGCTGATAGTAAAAGAATCTCCCACAGAAAGACCAAATTCTTCCGCAAGGCGCATACAGATATAAGCGCCGTCATCCACGATATGGACATACCCGCCATCCTTATCCGGAAAGCGCACCTTATCGTGCTCCACGCTATAAATATCAAGGGATACCGTTTTTTCTTCCATCTGCACGCCAACTGATGCACTCCAGTCGCCGTCATATGCCAAAAGGATTTCGTTTCTCTGTGCTTCCGTCGCTTCCTCTGCAAGATAAATACGAGAAGCATAGTTGGTAGCACCGTCATAATATAATGCAAGAAACGCGTCCATCGTGTCACCCATTCCAAGCGAACCGACAATCAGAATCATGCATCCTGCAATCCCTATCAGGCTCATTGCCGTGCGCGACTTATGACGTACACTGTCACGCATATTCCAGCGGATGCCAAAGGAAAGCCTGTGAAACAGCCTTGTTTTCTCTATCAACATGGGCTTCATCTTCTTTGGCATATAGGGACGAAGTGCATCTGCCGCAGTCCCCTTTAACATCTGCCTGACAGAAGAAAAGCCAATCAAGGTAAGCAGCCCGATGGCAGCCGCCAGAACCACATAGCAGAACCAGGGCAGATAAAGCTTCCATTCCGGCATATCCATATAGGTGCCCATCATACCGTCCGGATTCATAATATAGTAAGCGATGCTGTAACCGAGTGCCACGCCTATGGCAGAACCCAGAATTCCAATCATAAGAGCGTACGCCGTATAATGGCGCAGAATCCGCCTGTCCTTGAACCCAAGTGCCTTCAGCGTTCCAATCTGTGTCTTTTCCTTCGCTGTCAGACGGTGCATGGTCGTCACCATCGTCAGCACAGCAATCAGCAGAAACAGCACCGGCAGAACAGAACCCATCGTCTTACCCTCCGAAACTTCTCCTTCCGCTTCTGCATAAGAAATCGTCTCGTCCTTTGTGAGTACCATGACTGTGACCGCAAGCGCCTCTTCCGCCGCCGCGGTAAAGTCCTTTTTCTCCATATCGGAAACCACATTAATCTGCGGATAAAAAGCAAAACCGGCTGCCTCCTCATATAAAACAGGTGAAATAAAAGCAAAACCGTATGTACTGTAGTCCGGCATAAGCTGGCTTTCGTCACGGACACAAATCATATACTCCCCCGCTTTTATCAATCCTTTTACCTCGCCTTTGATTTCTATACTCTTATATAAAAAGGACAGCGTATCACCGACACAGATGTCATTTGCAGCCGCATATTTATCCGAAAGCCAGATGCCATCCCTGCTCCCCGCATCATAGGCTTCCCCTTCTGTCACCACAAAACCTGAAACGAGAATATCGGTCGTTACCGTAAGGGCAACGCTGTCGCCGCTCCTCTCCGCCACATCCGCGGTGACCGCAAGATAACGCGTCGCTTTTTCCACTCCCTCTATGTCCAGTATTTTCTGTAAATCCTCCCCCGAAAACCCGCTTTCCTGTACAAGCCTGAAATCCGCATAACCCGTATCTGCAAAAAAAGAATTCCTATTTTTTTCGATGCTCACCCATTCCATGTGAAATCCGATGAAAACACCGATGCCAAGCGCTATCATAATCACCATGGAGATAAACTGCGCCTTATACAGCTCCATGGTTCTCCATAATTTTCTAAAAAGCATATCCAGCCTCCTTACCATTCAATATCATCTGCGCCAATCGGATTCGTCTGTTCCTCTTTGGACACAATTTTGCCGTTTTTGACGCGGATAACCACATCTGCCATCTTAGCGATATTCTGATTGTGCGTCACGATTATAATGGTTTTGCCGTAATCCCGCGCCATCTTCAGAAGCAGCTTCAGCACCAGTACGCCCGTCATCGAATCCAGTGCTCCCGTCGGCTCGTCACAGAGCAGAATTTTCGGATTTTTGGCAAGCGCACGGGCAATCGACACCCTCTGCTGTTCACCACCCGAAAGCTCCGAAGGAAAATTTTTCAGATGGTCTGCAAGCCCAACCTCTTCAATCATTTTGGTTGCCGATAGGGCATCCGGCGCAATTTCCTTTACCAAAGCCACATTTTCGTGAACTGTCAGAGTCGGCACCAGATTATAAAACTGAAAAACAAATCCCACTGTAGATGCCCTATACTCCGCAAGCTCATTGTTTGACAAGGTGGATATGTCCTTGCCCTGCACATAAATTTTTCCACTGGTCGGACTGTCCAGCCCTCCTAGCATATTTAAAAGCGTACTCTTTCCCGCCCCGCTGGGACCTAAAATCACCACAAACTTTCCTTCCTCCAGTGTCAGCGATACCCTGTCAAGCGCCTTCAACTCATGGGCACCACTCGTATAAACCCGGCTGACCTCCTCTAATCTCACAATCTCCATCTTAATTCTTCTCCTCACCTTATCATTTTTCTTTATTAGTTATAACTAACTAAAATAAGTATACTCTAATTATGGATTTTGTCAATCACTTTATGCAAGAC